>NZ_JBAHYJ020000090.1:0-47704 GCF_036697665.2 Scytonema sp. PRP1
TCTCAAGTTCTGATGGGGAACTAATTTGTCATAATGTAAGCGACCAAGAATTATGCCTGGATGTCTACGTTGATTCTGAGCGAATTCTTCAATTGCTTTACGAGAAAATACTTTTTTACTCCTGATAATAAATTCATTTAATGTCTGAGGATTTATTAACCAGTCAGCCGCTTTTTGATTAGCTTCTGTTTCCTCATCGTTTTCTTCTAAAGCATCGAAGTTGTCTAAGTAAGCTCCTTGATGTCCTAAAACAATATGCGCTAGCTCATGCATGAGAGTAAACCAAAATGCGTCAATCCGGTCGTATCTCAATGTCAACGCAACAACGGGGTTGCCGTTTAAATAAAAGGCTGCACCATCTAAATAGGTTTTGCTTAGATGCGGCACAATGATAAAATGTACACCTAAATCTGCTAGCAATTTAGGAATCTGCACAATACTTTCAACTTGTTCAGCACAAGCGAGAATTTCAGGGATAGCAGCCTCTAGTTTTGTGCGGTCAAAACTAGCAACGGTTTGTTGTTTTGCTAGATTTTCAACTCGCTTTACCCAAGCCATCCGAGAGGTTTCTTCTGGTTCTCGATGCTGGGAACAACGGAAATTAACATCTAGCAGGGGTGTTTCATTTAAGGAAGATATACCGAAAAAATTACAAACCTGCTGTTCTAAATCATCAATAGAATCTGTTGCTTGAATCCACCCATTTTTGATTAGTTCAGAAATGGGAGCAATTGTATACAATCGACTTTTACGAGTTATATCTTGCTCCTTTTTTTCTTTTCCCGCTAGATGAAGTCGATACTTAGCTTCGAGGTTCGTCCAGAACTCAGGAGAAGTCCCCAAGGCTTGGGAGAGTTCGATAGCTGTTTCAGGTGTAATTTGCTTGCTTCCCCGGATAATTTCGTTGATGGTTTGAACTGGACGCCCCATAATTTCTGCTAAATCTTTCTGTGTCCAGCCACGCGCTTCTAATTCTCGACTTAAAATTTTTCCTGGTGTTGGTACTCTTGCTGGTGCTAGCTTCTGGCTCATATTGCTGTCTCCCCTGCTGATAAAGGTTAGTGGTAGTCCTCGATGTCGATAATTGTGAGGTAGTTTCCCTGTTCATCCTCATCCACTGTTAGGATTAGACGCCACTGATCATTTAAACGTAAGGAACGTTGCCCCTCTTTTCCTCGTTTTCCTTTGAGTTTCTCAAATCTCAACCCTTTTTGAGCATATAAGTCTCGCTCATCTACAGCAGCATCAATAATCGCCATGACTTCAAAAAAGTCATCAACCACACCTGGGTATTTATGAGCATCTTTTTCTTCTGTGTAAAGTGCTTCGAGTTTCTTTTTCTTAAACTGAAAACGCAAAGCTCCCCCCAAGTTAAATCAAGTAGATTCAGCATTATACAATGACTGACTTCAGGCTTGGGGTGAATCGCTGATATTTATATTGTAAGTCTTATCGTGACAAGAGTTTTAAGCTGATTGTGAAGATTGTTAGGATATCTTGAAGTTTTTCTAGCACTTATTATGTAAGGGTTTCGACACTTTCCTCCAAATGCTGACCTTGGTTGAACTCAATTATCTGTTGTTGTTATATAGTACATATATACTATATATTGTCATTAAGGGCAAGTTGTCGATATGGATGGCGTAGGCGTTGGGTAGTGTTGTTGTTACGTTTGCTAGATCGCTTGTATCCTCAGATTATTTCATGTCATTGACTCGCACTTTGCCAGTTAATAAGTCGTGCATGAGTCCTTGTTTCTGGAGTTTGAGCTTGTTGAGGTAGGCTTCTTCTTTGCGAATGCGGGTGTCGTGAGAATTGAAGATCTCAGCAATGCGTCGTTGTTCATCAAATCCTAGTAACAAAACAGGAAAACCAGATAGTGCGCTGAGTGTAACTGTTTTTTGAGCATTGCCTAAAGCAACTTGATCAGCATACTTTCTACACTCTGGACTGTTTAACCATGCCACTAAATATTCAGGTAATATGCTTTCGGCATTAGGAAGAATGTAAGCAATATGTCGCTGAAAGCTAAATTTATAATTCTCTAGCACTAAAGCAGCATGTCCATAAGAGCCTACAGCAGTATATAAAATTAACCCTGGTATGGGTTCTCTTCCTTTTGAGATTTCTAGATAGGTACTTTCAGGTATTTTTGCTGCTTGTTCCCAAAGTATTTGACCGTCTCTTACACAAGAAACATATAGAAATGGAACACCGTTGTCTGATGTTTTGACTGATTGATGTGAACCATCAGTAATTCGGTTACATAAATTTTTTAACTCTACTACTTCCCACTCCTTGGGAATTCGTCCCAGTGGCGAATCTTTGAACTGTTCAGGATGTGCCCCTGCATCCCTTAACTGTCCATCCTCATCTAACCCGCGTGTGAGCAAGTCGTGCAGCAGTCCAGCCTTGATTTGTTTAAGTTTTGTAATGAGGGAGGACGTGCGGGCGATCGCTTCATCCACCGTGTCCAGTATTTCAGCAATACTTTTTTGTTCACATATTGGTGGCAAGGGAAGCAACAGAGAGATTAAATCCTCAGAACTAAAGCTGACTTGGTTGATTGCAGGCTTTACAGTTGCACTTATTTGCCTCTGAAAAATGCTGTGGCTCAATAGATAAAATGCAAATCGGGGTACGACAAAGTTTTTATCTAAAGAGATAGCAAAATTATTAAATCCTACCGTTGTTAGCTCTGGCAAGCAATCAATAAAACTTACTTTACCTATTTGAGCAGCACTATTAACACAATTAATAATTACATCTCCTAGAGAAAGAAGGCTACCCAAAAAATGTGGTTCTATGTCTAAATACTTTTGAATTGTCCAATCAATTTCTCCTGATTCACTAATATTGTCACTGGTTAAGTATCGAACTCCTATCCCATCTGTATTGACAGCAAGTGAGGGACCACGTTTAATTCTCTTAACTATTTGAAATAGAGCTAATACATTCCAATCCTTCGGAATTTTCCCCAGAGGCGAATCCTTAAACTCCTCAGTTTTCACCAAAACATCACGCATACCCCAACCCCTGCAAAAACTCAATCAGCTTTCAGGGCAGCTTTTGAAAACCAGCCTGAACAAAATGCTTGTCAAAACTTAAAGCTGTGCGAATCTCCAACTGTGCCATTATCACAAACGAAACACAATCAGTCAGTGAATAAGATTTATCATCATACTGCTGAAATAACCGCCAAGCCTCAAAAAACAGTAATTCGTCAACATGAATAAACTGAACTGACGGGCTACTTAGCAAGCGATTACCAACTTCAACAGCTTTAGCATGACGATTTCGACTATTAAAGAAGGTAACTATCTCATCAAAAACATAAGATGTCGTTACCAGTCGAGGTGATTCCTGAATAAAACTCTGCCAATGTTTTAATGTCAAATCGTGATTTAGATCATCGGCTGTTTCCAAGGCAATAATATAACTCGTATCTAAAAAAACAGTAGTCATTCACCAGAACCGTAAATATAAGTATCAGTTTGTTCAGAAGCATCAGGTACACCACAAGCTACCGGGTTTGTCCCCATTTCAAAAATTGGATCGCTTTTAATAGTTGTTATCACTACAATTAAATTATTTTCCTTGCGAATTTCCACCTCTTGAACTCCCTCTAGAAACTCCTTGGGAATGACTACGCCTTGTTCTGTTACTTTGACTTTCATAAGCCATTCATCTTATCACTACTATATTTACTAAGATAGTTTAAGCATACCCCAAAGAGTGCAAAAACTCATTCAACTGCTGCGCCGCCGCATCACGTTCTGTCTCAATATCCTGCAACGTCACCCGATACTTATCCCACCAATTCTCTACTGCTGCAATCACCTGCTGACGGTGCGCGGTGACATATCTCTCCAATTCAACGATTAACCCATCCTTAAAAATTCCTAACACCAAACCCTGACATTCTTCATTAGTCAACGCCGTACGCGCAACATCCAAACGCTTCACCAATTCATTCTTCAGCGTCTTCAATTTTGCCTTAGCTTCCTTCAGTTGCTTGGTAATTTCTTTATAAGGTTCCAGTTGTGCTTCTATTTCAGCAATTTCTACTTCAGTCTGCTCAATTAACGCTTCAAATTCAGCAATTTTATCTGCATTCAACAACGGCGACTTCTTTAAAATCTTGAGTTCTTTCTTCGGCTCCTTTATCAAATTTTTCAGATGCTTAAGCTTTGTGTCTAACTCCTTGACAACATTAACCGCCTCTGCATCTTCCTCGCTTTCTTCCCCAGCTTCCGCCTCCGCCTCTTCTGGGCGTTCAAAGGCTTCTTTCTGCTGTTCTAATTCGGCAATACTCGCTTCAACTGTTGCAATTTCTGCCAGATAATCTGGCATCAACCGCATGTACATTCGCAAATTAAATGTCGCGATTCGCAAATGATGTCGTAACTTCATTAATCCCTGTAATTTTTGTTCTGCAATGTTTTCAATCTTTTTCCCAATAAAATAGGCAAATTTGTTCCTTCGCAGATTCTATGTCGTAAATCCTATTTTTGCAAATTAAATGTCGTTTATTTCAATTGTGTCAATTTGCAAATTGTTTGTCGCATTCTTAACCTATGAATGGTACATTAGTACCTCAATGAGTGTTTCTCGCTCCAATGGCAGACGAACAATTTGAATTGACAGAAGAATTTACACAGGTTCCAGAAACTATTTTCCTTGGTGAGAGTAATTTTGCGGTAGATCCATCCCAAATTATTCTGGAAACTTCAGATAGGCATAAGCTCACATTTAACCTCATCCAGTGGCTTGCTGAATCGCCAAATCGCACGATTAAGTCTCAGAGGAAGCAGGCAGTTGCAGATACCCTTGGTGTTTCAACTCGGCAGGTGGAGCGTCTCCTCAAGCAATACGAGGAAGACAAGTTAACAGAGACAGCAGGAGTACAACGCTCAGACAAGGGAAAACATCGAGTTAACGAATACTGGCAAGAATTTATTAAAACGACTTACGAAAAGAGCCTGAAAGACAAACATCCAATGTCGTCGGCATCTGTGGTTCGCGAAGTGAAGCGACATGCGATCGTTGACCTTGGTCTTGAACAAGGAGCTTGTAGAAGAGCGTAAACAGGACAAAGAAAGAAGAATAGCAGAGCAAAAGCGTCTACGCTGTGCATCCAAGAAAAACTCAAATGTTGTTGAACTAAGAAAAAGTAGAGCTAATCGGTCTTCAAAGAAAGATGACCAACCGGAACTCTTGCCAGAGAGAGTTTCAAGGGAAGAACTACAGCCTCAGAAAATCAACTGCAGCGAAGAAGTATCTGGTCAAGCTGACACTCAACAACAGGATAGACACAAGCTGGTTATCCCTAACCGTAAACAACATTTGAAGAAGATTTGGTAACCTATGGCACGAGCACAACTGCAATTGATTCCTCTGTTGAAGTCCTAGCTCCTCAATTAGAATTAAATGCTCAACTTGCTAAAGTCGTTGAAATTGAAGAGGGATATTCACTCATTGTTTTATACCTACGGATCGCGCTTTAGAGGTACTTCAGATGGTTAGATGAACTGCGGATAATCAAGCAATGTGGTCGGTATTAATGGACCACGAGATGTGGGGAAAAGCCGAGCTTCTATTCACTATCGGGAGGAAGATAGGAAACGAATTTCGTATGTAAGAGCTTGGTCAGCATCGAGTTCCAAGCGTTTGTTTTCACAAATTCTTAAGGATATTAACCACGCAGCACCAACAGGTAAGTCAAAAGATTTACGTCCAAGATTGGCTGGTAGTCTTGAACTATTTGGGATAGAACAACTCATTATTGACAATGCTGAAAATCTTCAAAAAGAAGCACTGCTAGACCTTAAGCAACTTTTTGACGAATCTAAGGTTCCTATTGTCCTAGTCGGAGGACAGGAGTTAGATGACATTTTGCACAACGTTGATTTGGGGACTAGCTTTCCGACGTTGTATGAGTTTGACTGCTTAGAATACGATGATTTTCGCAAGACACTAAGTACAATTGAATTCGATATTTTGGCTCTTCCAGAAGCTTCTAATTTAGTTGATGGGACTACATTCGAGCTTTTAGTTGAATGTACAGGTGCGCGAATTGGACTGCTGGTGAAGATACTAACGAAGGCAGTTTTACATTCTCTCAAAAATGGCTTTGGCAAAGTTGAACCAAGCATTTTAGAAAAAATCGCTAATCGCTATGGCAGAAAATACGTTCCCCTCGAAAACAGAAATAGGAATAAATGAAAATAATGAAATGCTGCCAAGGTTGGGCTATGTTGAACCATATGAAGGTGAAAGCATTAGTCATTACCTGGGGCGTTTGCGCCGATTTAAGGCTAATAGTCTTCCTTCAGGATACTCTCTAGGAACAATTGCTGGTATTGGTGCTGTCACGACGCGATGGGAGAAGCTTTATTTCAATCCATTTCCGAGCAGCGAGGAGTTAGAAGCCTTGGGCAGGCTCATCCGCGTGCAGGTTGAGCGGATGTATGAGATGTTGCCACCAAAGGGCGTAACAATGAAACCTAGACCAATTCGGTTATGTGGGGCTTGCTATGCAGAAGTACCCTGTCACCGGATTGAGTGGCAGTTTAAGGAAAAAATGAAATGCGATCGCCATCAATTAGGCTTACTCACAAAATGCACTAACTGTGAGACACCGTTCCCGATTCCAGCAGATTGGGTACAAGGGGAATGTCCGCATTGTTTTTTACCTTTTGCAAAAATGGCAAGGCGTCAGAAGCGCTATTGACAAAAACAGCAAACAAGAAAGAGACGTGAGATTTAACCACGTCTCTAGGGAATGAAAACACAATTTCTGTCAATGGTTACGCTACATCGGCTACGAGCAAACCGTTGACAGCAATGATGAAAAGCTGTGCTAATTCAGGGGTGTCACAACAGGGTCTTTTATCGCTATTACAGGGTTGTGCTACCCATTTGCCCTCCAGATTTTGATAAAAAGTTCCCAGCAGATGATAGCTGTTCCAAACTCGATATAGTTCTCCCAATTCATCTGGTACTGAGTCGATTTCGATTTCTGGTGCTACTGCATCAGCTAAGTGATCAACGCATTCCTCAAACTCTGACTGTGCCAAAGTTTGATTGTCAAATATCTCTTGTGTAATCATTGAATAATGACCTCATCGATGGGGTTGACAAAAGGCGATGGCGCAAAGCCCCGCATAAAGGCGATGGCGCAAAGCGCCCGCTTCGCGATCGCATGGTTTGGCGACTGGGCGATCGCTTTTGTTTTGTTACTCTATTGTAATAACTTGTTATTACTAAAACAAGCACGTTACTACAAAATTTTCAAAACCCTGCAAAATAAGGTAAATACAGTTATTACAGATTTAGACTTTTAAGCGGCAAGTCATATGGCAAAGCGTCAGACAACTAAGCTGAGCAATCAAATCATCGTCAGAATGGACGATGAGACAAAGGAAGCTTTTATGAATAAAGTTCAATCTGAGGGGAAGACAGCCTCGGAATTAATCATGGGATGGATTCGTTCTTACCTAACGGAGGAAACTCAAGCAACGCCCGATTTGAGCAAGATGAACGCGGACTTGGAGAACCTAAAGCAACAAGTTGCTGTACTTCAAAATGAACTTATGGGAAAATCCGCAGCCTGAGAGATGAAAACGATTCTCTCAGGCAATGGATAGACGAAATTATTAATTCTGCTCCTAGAATTCCAAAAGACCCGTCAGACACCTGACGGGTTTGGCTTTGTTAGGAGGGGGATTGTCTATTCCTAATTATGTAATTATTGGTAATTACTGTGTAGTAACTATAATGATTGCGATGCTCGCCTATGTTTCTTCATCTTCCTCCATAGCTTCTTTCATTACTTGGTCTAAACGGTCATTGGCATCTTTAGCTAGTTTGGCAAAAGCTACGTTGGAGAGTAATCCTCCTGTGCTGGTTATAGCTCCTTCAGAAACTTGTCCTGAGAGTAAAACACCTACACCAGCAAAACCGATAATACCACTTAGTACCGTTGCTCCTAAAAGTGCATTAAAAGCTAACTTGGCTTGTCTAATTCTCTCTTGCAGATAGTTTTCTTGGGAGTTGTTGGGATTGGGTTGGCTGGGCTGAATCATGTAAGTTACCTCTGCTTTATGTTTTCTGTTTTGATTAAGCCAGCATTATTTGTATATGTAAAAATCTGATCAGGATCTGATCAGGAGCTAGTTGAACCAAGCGATACTTAACAAGCGATGGGAAAAATTAAAGCTTCAAGAGAGGGAATTAAACAGATTAATAGTGATAGAGAAGCAAAAGGATGGACGAAAGACCAAAATAGTGAAGCTTTGATTATCACTAGTCAGCAGGAATTTAAAAAAGCAGTAGATGAAATCCTGCTGACACAAAGTGTAGATAATACCCTTTTAACAATTGAACAGCTTGAAAAATTGGCGGATTTTTTTACTACGAATGCAAAAAATGCGGTTTTTAAGTGCATTAGTAAGTTGTTAAAAGAAAAGACTCAAAAAATTACTATTGCTCACTTTTTGCAAATTATTGAATCAGAAGACCTTCATACTAAGGGAATTACATATATCAACTGGCAAAAGTTCCTACAAGGAAAAGAAATTGACAAGCCTGTTTTTATTGCCTTTTGTGATGCATTAGAGATAGAAGATTGGCGTGATGTTGCTGAGGCTCGTCCCATTGACAGCAAAGACAATACAAAACAGGCTCGTTTGGTTGAAGGTTTGAGCTTATTTAACCATCAAAAGCAAGTTAATTTGCTACTGGAAAAATTAGCCAATGGAAACAGAGCTTTTCTAGTTGCTAATCCCTGTCATTACAGTCGGACCTGGATGCTGAGACGTTTGGAGTCTGAAATTTCTGCCAATATAAAACTGAAGTGCAAACCTATTTCTCTACAACGTTCGCTTTACTCTTCATTAGGAATTGGAGAACTAAAAGCTCACTTTGAAGAAAAATATTTACCAACTAAAATAATTAATATTTTAAAGCAAGAACATATAGTTATTGTTTTTGATATAGATAGTTATGATTTACAACGCCTAGAACAATTGATTGTAGAATTTTGGCAGCCTTTAGTTAGCAACTTACCACCAAAAACCCCTGGTATGCTGTTAATGTTTTTACTAGCGACTAATCGAGGTAATGATTGGCAAGGAAAATGGCAAAACAATCCTACTTTATGCAAGCACATGACTGAGTTACTACCAGCAAATCCCTTTCAGCCAGAAGATGTGGCTCAGGTACTACCAAAAGTCGCGCTACAACTCCGAAAGCCATTATCTGAGCCAGCATTAGATATTGCTCATAGCTTAATTCAAAAAAGTCAAGGCAAAACAGACAAGTTACTCCAAGAGATTTATCGATACTTTGAGTGTAGGACAACTGAATTTTCTGTATGGCAAAGATATCCTCATTTTTAGAATATACCGGAGAGGTTCAGCCTGCTGTTGGAGGAGAATGGAATAAGGAGGTGCAGCGCACGCTGTATCCTTACTACCCCAGTGATTCTCTCAAAGAAGCAGTTAATCTGGCAATTCGCCTGAATCGCCCATTGCTGCTAGAAGGAGAACCAGGTTGTGGGAAAAGCGAACTTGCTCGTGCTGTTTTCTATGAATTCAGTAGTCAGGAAAAAAGTCAGAAAAAATCTGAGTGTGAGTGGATTTACCGCCTTTGGAATGTGCAGTCAACCAGCAAAGCTCAAGATGGGTTTTACAGTTATGACTACATCGGACGACTACAAGCTGCACAACTGGCAAAAGTGGAGATTCAGGACGAAGAATCTAACCCTGCAAATCCCAAAAATTATCTCCAACTGGGACCACTGGGCGATGCTTTTGAGAAAAAAAACTGTCGAACTATAGTTTTGATTGACGAAATTGACAAAGCAGATACAGACTTTCCCAATGACCTCTTACTGGCTTTAGAAGACCAATGCTTTGAAATCAAAGATCTACGTCCTCGGCGTTGGTTAAAAGCGAATCCCGATGCACCACCAATTGTTTTTATCACCTCTAACCAAGAAAAAGACCTTCCCAGTGCATTTTTGCGTCGCTGCTTGTATCATTACATTGAGTTTCCCAGTCGAGAACAACTCATCAAAATTGTCAAGGCAAGGTTTAAGAAGTCCCCTAATAAAGTTGTGCAAGCTGCAATTGACCGCTTTTTAGAATTGCGCTTAGATATGGAGGAAAATAAAGAAGAAACAGCAAAAAAAGTCAGCACGAGTGAGTTAATCGACTGGTTTACAATCTTAAACGACTATCCTGCACAGGAGGTTCTCAAAAAGCTTGAAGAAGGACTTCCCTTTGCCAGTACTCTGCTCAAGACTCGCCAAGATAAGAGTGAATATGGTTTTAAGCGGGAAGACTATGAGTAATCCCCCACTGCTAGATTTATTTTTGCGGCTGCGAGAAGCTGGTTTGCCCTTAGGCATTGACCAGTATCATTTAGCAGTAGAGGCATTATTACAGTCGATTGAAGCAGGATTAGACATTGCTGACCAACAAGCAGTAGCCCGGCTGTGTCGGTCAATTTGGGTCAAATCTAAACAACAACAGCGTTTGTTTGACCAGTGCTGGGCGGAAATAGTGTCTCATCGGACGAGACTTAGTAAATCTTTCACTATCGAGTCAACAGTTGAACAACAGCAAGCCCTCTCAGAATCAAGTTCACCTGATGATACAAAATCATACATAGAAAGTGAGGAGGCTCAAAACCAGCAAGCAGAAGAAGAAGAAGAATTGTTGATCCCGACTCCTAGCAACGTAGCAGTTGTGACTTCCGTCTCCGCACCACTCAAAGAAGGAGATTATTTTCCTATCCGCCGTAAGCAACTACGACAAGGTTGGCGGCTTCTGGCTCAAAAGTTGCCAAGTAGTATCCCCAGTCAGTTAGATATCTCTGCGACGGTTGCAGATGTCGCCAAGCGGGGCTTTTTTCTCAAACCTGTTTTAACTCCCGCTCAAGTTAAGTCTAGAGAAGTGATCCTGCTGATTGACCAAGAAGGCTCAATGGTTCCTTTTCATCCGTTGTGCCGTCAATTAGTGGAAACTTGGAAGGGTGCGAAAATTTACTACTTCCACAACAGTCCCAACGAAGAGCTGTACTATGACCCTAAGTGTTGGGACGGTGAATCTGTCAAGTCTATCTTGGCTGGTTTATCTAAAGAGCATACCCTGGTTGTTATTGTCAGCGATGCCGGGGCTGCACGTCGCCGTACTGTACCTTCAAGATGGGAAGAAACTGTTGACTTTCTGGCAATGCTGACGCCGCAAGCTTACAGAGTAGCGTGGCTCAATCCCTTACCGCGCTTTCACTGGATGGATACCACTGCTTTTGAAATAGCCAAGATAGATCCGTTAGTTCCAATGTTTGCCCTAGAGCCTGCTGAATACCAACAAATGCTGCAATGGTTGCTCTACGGCAAACCGAGTGTGAAAAATTTCTTGGCACAGGCAGACCAAAAAGCATATGTTGCTTGGGAAAGTCATCAAGATGCCCTTCGGCTACGCTCAGGGCTAAATAGTTATTACTTTCCTGATTTAGGATTTGATGCTCAAGGCATTGTAGAAGCTTTTGGCAAACAGTTTGGAGAAGCTCATTTGCATTTGGCATATCATGCGGCTTTTCCCCTCGTTTTGACACCGGATTTGCTGTATTGCCTGTGGTGGCAGTTTTTTGGAAAAGCTGCAACTGTTGTGGCTTGGTATGCTGTACCTGATTTGCTGCTATCAAATTTATGCCAGCAGGTCGATTCGGAATTGTACGAAATGGAGCGTGAAGTTCGCAATGAACTGCTAAGACGTTGCCAACAGCACTTTGGAGAAAAGCGGCTTCAAGAACTCTCCGGATTTCTGATTGAGTACATCAAACGCCAAGTTAACAAACAAAAACCAAACTCTTGGGAGTCTCAGTTACTGCAAGCACAGCAATGGACAGCTTTAGCTTACACCAAAAAGCGAGATGAAGCTGCCCGAAAACTGGCAGACGAACTGCGCCAAGCCTATCTGCAAAACAACAAAGCTGAGTTGGTACGCTTGTCTGAGGTGATTGAAACTTTGGCAGAACCGTTAGCAGAAGAATATGAACCTTTGCTTGTTGTTGCAAGGGGTTATGGCGCTTTAGCGCGTGGCGATGAAACAGGAATAGTACGTGTTCAAAATCAATTGCAGCAGCTGTTAGGGTCTGGAGAAACTATCAATATAGAAGGAGTCACCCTAGAGCGACCAGAGATGAATTGGGGGCAAATCCCCCGCCTGCAACGTTTCTCCTTTGAAGTGGTCACAGTCAACCGTCGCGGGGACATCATCAAACGTGAAACCAAACAAGCGAGATATTTTACTGAAGATTTAGGCAACCGTATCACTCTATACATGGTCGCTATCCCCGGTGGTAAATTTCTCATGGGTTCGCCAGAAGGGGAAGGATATGATTCCGAAAAACCACAGCATGAAGTCACTGTTCAACCGTTCTTTATGGGTAAATATCCAGTGACTCAAGCGCAATGGCGAGCAGTTGCTGCCTTACCCAGAATTAACCGTGACCTTCATCCAGAACCATCTGATTTTAAAAGTGATGACCGTCCTGTAGAATCTGTCGCATGGTATGATGTTGTTGAATTCTGTGCGAGACTTTCTAGAAGAACAGGACGGGAATATCGACTACCCAGTGAAGCAGAGTGGGAATATGCTTGTCGTGCTGGGACGACGACACCGTTTCATTTTGGTGAGACAATTACATATGAGTTAGCAAATTACCGTGCAAGCCAAAGATTTGGTGACGAACCACAAGGAGAGTCTCGACAACAAACTACGGCAGTAGGAACTTTTCCCCCCAATGCTTTTGGTTTATACGATATGCACGGCAATGTGTGGGAGTGGTGTGCTGATACTTGGCATCATAAGTATGAAGGAGCGCCCACGGATGGCAGTGCATGGGTAAAAAAAGTTAATGAGAATGATAATAACGCGCGGCTGTTGCGCGGTGGTTCGTGGAACTACGATCCTGAATTCTGTCGTTCTGCCAACCGCTACTCGCTCTTCCCCGACCTCGACTTCTACCTCAACGGTTTTCGGGTGGTGTGCGGTGCTGCGGCGAGGACTCTTCAGTAGCCCTTGACACTTTTGCCCTTTTACCCTTTGCTCTTTTTTATTTACCCTCTGTAAGCGGAGCGGAGCGGAGCGATCTAATTTTTGAACTGGGTTGGGTAGCCTGGTAGGTGTCAAAGCCGAACGGTTACCCAACTCTCCAATGTAGTTGAAGCGAAGACGCGATCGCGCCTTGCGCGGCTCCCTGCAGGAGCATCGCGAAGCGTGCCGGAGGCAATCGCTTTTTCATGACTACAACATTGGTCAACTTCATAAATCTGCCAATTTTGTCAATTCTGTTTGCCAATCTTTGTCATATCGCAGGGTAATCACTTGATAACTAGCCTCATACCTAAGATTATCCCGCTCAATCTGGTCTTGTCTGCGTTTATCAGGACTATCGTGAACTGAACCATCACAGAAAATGGCAATACCATCGTCTTTATAAACAAAATCTGGCTTACAGTTCGCCTCTGGAATCAATTCCTGTGCAGCATCCGGTAATTTGTATCCCCGTTGATAAATCTCCTTTAAAACGACTCGCTCAAAATCAGAATTGGGGTCTGTTTGTTGCAGCAATTGTTGATATTGCTGATCACGAGAAAGTCCTTTGACTTGAGCGATAACGCGACTCTCCAGTAGTATCTCAAGCCAGCGTTTGATAAGATGGCGATTTATCAATGCATGGTCAAACTGGTTACGGTAAGAGAGTAAGCATTCATAGCAAGCTTGAACACAAGTCTCTTTTGGTTCTTTAAAATGGCAGATATCTAAAGCCGCATCAGCAATTTTTTCAAAAGCATTCGGTTGTTCTAGCAGCTGAGAAAGAACTCCTGCACCCCCTTCGGCGGCTTCCCAAAACAGTAGATACTTACCTTCCCCTAGGCGTTCAGAGTCGAGTTCATTGGCTTCTAATTTGTACACCGCTTGGATTGCTGTTTCCAAGGTGTATTGCAGAGTGGCAATAAATGCTTCTTTATTCTCAGCAGAGACATTTAACGGTTCGACAACCAGGATGTTGCAGGTATCATCAACCATTAAATTAACATCGGTGTGCAAGCTATCTGTAGCCTGTTGGTTTTTGTTGTCTCCCCATACACCTGTTTTGGCATCAAGTTTAAATCCCCGTTCTTCTGTGTTCTTCTTCAGTCCGCGATTAATCCGCCAGATGGTAGCTGTGGCTCCATAGGTTAACTTGAATAATGGAGTTCCATCGGCGGCTTGAACGATCGCTGATTCCTGTTTTTGCCTAGCGTAGCGGAAGTGGGTGGTGATGTTGTAGCCGTACTTCAGGCGTTCTTCTTCATCGCAGGTGATTCGTTCGCGGCGGCGTGCGATCGCAGTTTCCATTGGTAGCACGCGAGTCAGCAAAAACTTGTCATTTTTGCGATCAACAAAACCTCTACCGCAATTCTCGCACGTATCCGGGGAATCACTGTGAAAATAACCGCAATTGAAACAAACTTTTACCTGCCTATACTCGTTTTCAATTCCTCCTGCGGGTACTTTAGTTTTTGCCACCATAAATTTACTACCTTCATAGTAAACAATGTTACTTGGTGCAAATTCTCGTAAAGCCACACTGCGGGGGCGAGAGATGAATTCTCCGCCTTCTCCAGCAGGAATAAATGCCCTCACTGGCAAGCGGGGGAAGTTAAACCCTGGTAAGAATCCTTCAGCGGCAAAGTAGCGATAGGGATAAAATTCAAACTCAGTATTATTCTTGCCTTGAACTTGTCCTACCAGCAAGTCAATTTGTCGTTGTGCTTCTCGCGCTTGGGCTTCGGCGTTCTTGCGGTCTTCTTGGGTGATATCGCCTCTTGCAGAACGGTCGATAGTGCGGCGGGCGGCTTCTAATTGGGTGACTGCATCACTGTATAATTTGCGCCAACGGTTACAAGCTCGGTCAAAAGCATTGAGTGCATTTTCTAGTGTGTGCTGTAACCAATGTACAGAATACCAGGAAGCTTTTTGCAGGTCGTCTTGGCAGAAAATATCAGAGAGGATCGACTGGGTAGCTTGGAGACATTCGGCTAGTTTGGCAGGACTTAGGGTAAGTTCCTGACGAATGCTGTCTTTGAGGGGATAGCCTTCCAGTTCCAAGTCCAGAATTTTATTCATGGAGTCGTCCAGGTAAACGCCAGTGTGTGCCAGCCAAATCGAATACACATGGGATTTTATCAAGTCCTGGTTAGCTAGTTCCAGTTTAGGCGGGGCGACGACCCCAGCAACCATTTGATTTTGGCGTTTGAAGAAATATTGGTCGTGACCGCTACCAATGGAGGCATAAGTAAATACCAGGGCTTCCTGTCCGCCTCTACCAGCACGACCGCTACGTTGGGCATAATTGGCAGGACTGGGGGGAACATTCCGCAGATGGACAATGCTGAGGTCGGAAATGTCTATCCCCAATTCCATTGTGGGGGAACAAAATAACGCTGCTAATTCGCCTTGGCGGAATTTTTCTTCCCGCGTTTGGCGGTCTTTGTTACTAACTTGTCCCGTATGTTCCCGCCCTTCCATTGTTTGAATTTGGCGCGCGTTGGTTTGGTAAAATTCCTGAAAGAAGTTGTTAACAGAAATACTAGTTTGATTATCACCCTGCAAGCGGCGTGATGTTAATGGGTCAAGGGGAATTTCACTGAGGCGAGTCGCTTTCCATAGTAGGGAATCGATACGTAGCTGTACCTCAGATTTTTGTTGCACTAAATACCCAGCATCGCACAGGGCGTTAACTAAGGTAGTCATTAAACTGTTGAATTCTGCATCCGTTAGGGGTTGGCTGCGGAGTAACCAAGTGTTTGCAGAACGTAAAAATCGTCCTATTTTACTTCTGGGTGTTAGCTTAACTTTATTGCGAATACCTTCACGCCCTTGGGGGCTAACGCTACCACCACTGTTAATAGTTGCCCAGGTTGCTTGATGTAACTGTTCGTTTTCATCAAATACCCAAGGTTCTCTAATTGCCTGAATAACTTCGCTTTTTACTTGGTCTTGTTGGACTGGTTGCAAAAGTTTAGCATCAATTGCCAATTCCCGCCGCAGGTGGTTGAGGAAGGCTTGGGCAACAATGAAACGTTCGTCTGGGGCAGCTTGCAGTAGGATGGGATGGCGGTGTTTTTGCCAAAGGGCGTTGTTAGCACATTCTTCTTTTAAACCATCATATTCAATAACCAACAGTCCGCACTGTTCCAGATTGGGTTGGACAATACGCCATCCCCGCCGCAAGTCTTCGTAAAGACGATATTCGATGAGTTTGCGAAACACATCTTCATTCCGCTGTTTGCCCCTACCAAACTCGGCAGGTTGTTTAGCGTAGTCGTTTTGAGACAGTCCCATATGTTGGACAACAATACTTGCTAGCTCGCTATGGGTGAGTTGTCCTTTGTCTTGCAGTGCTACTAAAAGTGCTGCGCGTAAGAAACTGGTTTGCACAAAGTCGTTGAAATGTCCCGCCTGTAATGACGCATCTTGGCGGTTATCGGTAAAGCTGAGAATTTTTGCAGCTTTGGCTTTTTCGTCGGTAAAAACTTGCTTGAGGCGACTGACAGTAGAAAGAGATAGCAGGGTTGTTGCAGTACTGCGTCCTTCACTGCTGAGGCGAGAGAGTTTGGTAAATTCGTTTTTCTTCTTATCATGCACTACACCGCAGTTGAGACAAGTCAGAAAGGGTTTAGAAATAAACCAACATACTGTTCCTTGCAACGCAGAGGTGGTGATTTTACCGTTGGCTAGGACTCGTAGTTTGCGGGGAATAAACCGGGCATAATCTTTTTTGGCAACCCGTCCTTGTTTTTTGGTTTCATTGAACCAGCTATCAGGTAATCTATCCTCATCGCTTTCATCCCAAAGTCCTGATTCATCTAAGGTGAGGTAGCCTTGTTGAATATCTTCATTTTCAGGACTATCTAATGCTGTAGGTAATTGGGGTAGTATGACTTCTTTTTCAGTATCGAAGCGGACGACGTAGTAGTCCTGTCCGCATTCCCGACAAAAGACGAGGGGATATAGTAGACGGTCTTCGGTGGTTGTATACTGACCTTCGAGGGTGAGAAGGCGATCGCCTCGATTTTCAATAGTGGCATAAACACTACCCCCTTGGGAAATAAACTGGTGTAAGCGAAATGCCAGTCCTTTAGTTTTGCTTCCCCAAAGGAACATTTGTTTGAGAACGTTTAAACATTGTTCGTAGTAGCGCTTCAGTGCATCTTCGTCTTCTGGCGCTAAAGCGCTACTACAAGCTAATTTTTCTGCACCTTCTTGAAGAGTGATAGGTTGACGGCGGACAAGATGTCCTTGTTTGTCTTCTAAACCGAAGTTCATCTCTATCCAGTAACTGAGGAGATGCTTCTGGAAGTTTTTTAAGGTTTGTTCGGACTCGGTTGGTAAACCTGCTTGAATGCTTTCTCGTAATTCCTCTATGCTAGGTTCAGCACGTTGGATAGAACGTTGTAGGGTTTCGTCAATGACATTACTCGGCTTAATTTCCACACCGAATAATTTACTGGCAACATCCGCCACCACTTGACGGCGTTGTTCGCGGGAACCTTCGCTAGACATAGTTGCACTAGTGCCAATGCACAGAATCTTTCTGCCACAGCGTTGGCGGAGTTTGCGAATTAAGATAGCGACATCTGCGCCTTGGCGTCCGCGATAGGTGTGCAATTCATCGAGTATCAGGAATTTTAAATCGGGAGATTCTACAAGTTTATTTTCGTGAGTGCGCGAAAGCATCAACTCCAGCATCACGTAATTGGTTAGTAGAATATGGGGCGGGTTGTTTTGAATTTCCGTTTTTCTGGTTAAACTTTCTTGTCCAGTGTACTTGGCAACGCGAATGTGAGTATCTGGAACATTACTCAGAAATTTCTTGAGTTCTTCTTCCTGGGAGTTAATTAAGGCGTTCATGGGATAAACCAAAATTGCCCTAACTCCCTGAATTTCAGGATGGCGGAGTAAATCATCGAAAATAGGCACAACGTAAGTCATGCTTTTACCAGAACCTGTTCCTGTAGTGACAACGTAAGGTTCTTGGCGTTGTGCGCTTTCAAAAGCTTGTTTTTGGTGGTAGTGAAAAGTAAAGGGTTTGCCGTCTTTTGAAAAATAGCGATCGCACTCCCGATCAAGGACTCCCTGTTGTACTAATTCATTGACAGTTGCACCTTTTTTATAAGTAGGATTTAGTTGTACTAAGGGGTCAGTCCAGAGTTGTCCTTTGTCTAACTCTTGGTCTACAAATGCTTTAACTTTAGGGTCACGGATTTTGAGGAAGCTTTCAATATAGCGGCGGTAATCGCCTATGACTTCGTTGCGGAAGTTGAAAATATCAAGATAATTCGTAATTTCTGATTCGTCATTTGTAATTGATGCTTGCTGCGATGTTGGTTCTAAGCGTTGGTGAATCCATTGTTGAAGTTGGTGACTGAAGATTGGGTTAATAGTAGAAAAATCTATAATTTCTTCGAGTTCTTTAAAGCCCCAATTATCGGGTATTCCTGAGAATAAAAGTGCTAATTTTTCCTGTGTAGCAGATACCACACCTGTACAATCTAGCAATGCTAGTTTTTGACCAAGGAAGGTGCTAGCCGCTGAAATTGCACTTTCATTCTGCTGTAATAAATCCTGAAGTTTAATTGGGAGCTTCATAGTTTGTATAGTAGGTAATAAGATATATGCTCAAATGCTTTGATTGTTTAAAAATCTAAGGATTTGACCGTTCTATAGGTCTCTTGAGTGCTTCATCCGCACGCATTTGCCTAAACTGCTTGCGAACTGCTTCAAGGTCTGCTTCATTTTTAATAGCATCAAAATCTTCAAGAAGTTCTTCAGCCTTAACTATATAAGAAGGATAAAAGGCAATTTTTTCTTGAACATTGTAAAGTCTTTGAATACTTACCATTGCCGTCGATATTAGTCCTAGCCAAGCTGAGGCTGTAAGACCAAGAGGAGCAGACCAAGGATTCTTAACATCTTTAAAGGCGAGGCTAGTACCAGTGATTGCAATTAAAACTGTCAGTAAAATAGATAGAGCTATGATGATATTATTTGCGTACTGATTGCGAATAAATCTAGCTTTATAATTTTTTATATATTCTTCTATTTGCGTTTTGAGTTCTTGAGGTTTGATAACTGTCTCATTGCCACTAGACATACTATGTTCCTACCGTTTAATTTTAATGAAACACTGAAAATAGAAAATTTATTTTTATTTCAACATCTTATCCCACGCCTCCAATACCAACCTCCGCGTGCGGTATTCTCCAAACTGCTTAATTTCATTGTTCTTCAACACCCGGAATGTTTCACTCGGAAAATCCTCGCCGTAGACATCAGTAGGATCAAGAATATAACGTAATTCATCGCGGGTGAGTCCGTAGAGTTTGGCGTAATATGCGTCTAATTCTGCTCTTAATAATGCGCGTCTGTTGCTATTCCAAATAAAGGGTTCGCCGTCATATCCCATGTCTTTGGCGAGGGGTTGCATATTCCAGGCGGTGTAGACTAATTCGAGTACGCGGGTGCTGATAAATTCGATGTCTTCTGGGGTGTATGCTTCTGGGGAAAGGACAGGAAGTTGTCGAAACACGGTAAAAGTTAGATGAGTACCGCCGACTTTTTGCCTGACTACAAAATCAAATACTAAGTTATTTAAATTAGCTATCAAGCATGAAACAAAAGATGTACTTTTATCGCTGAATAATATAGGGGCTGTGTGTCCAACAGCAACTTTAGGTAATAAGCTAAAAATAGCAGTACGTTCATCTGTTGACCGACAAATATCTCTAAAAGCCAAAAGCCAATGTTTATTCCACTTATCTGCTAACCGATTTTCCACCTCAACCTTACTAACCCAATAACGAGGTTGAATCGAAAAAGACGCATCGCTTTTTTCTAAATCTGTTAAATCACGAGTATCTCCACTATCTGTATAAGTTGCCCAACGGTGAGTGAACTGGTGAAACATCTTAGCTTCGTAAAGTGGAACTAAGTCATCACCCGCCTCATTTTTAAACAATCCGCTATCATTTGCCATGTGAAACATAGCCATAAATGAAATACCCCAAGGGTTGCTACCTGTTTTCTCATTTTCTAAAACAGGTACACGCTGATAAATTTTCTTTGTTAGTTCAGCATCTTGACTAGTTCTAAAAACTGGACAAGTGAGAGTATTCGGATTCATTAATGCAATGTCTTGAGGTGCAAGCTGAAACAAACGCGCTTGATTGTCTAACTGTCTAGGTTGAGTCAGGAAGAAGGCAAAATTACCGCGTTTGATTGGTTTACCACTGATAGCTAGTAGGGAGAATTTCATCCGGCTATCTACAGCAGGAAATAGCCCTTCTCTATTTTCAAAATCATACAAACTTGCTAAAGCCTCCTTTTGTGTCAAATCTCCAAAGAATTTTTTACAAGTGTCATCAGTTGCAATCCCTGTAGGAACAATCACCCCAACTCTTCCATCAAATGAAATCAACTTTCTTGTAGTTTCTGCAAACACAGCATAAGTATTGATATCCCCCACCGCAGTCAGCGGAAATCGTCCCGACTCACGGATAAATTTACCTTGCGCCTCAGCATCATGTTTTGCCTCTTCCCAAGCTTGCGCTAACTCATGATTTCTCTTTGGCAATTCCTTAATCAACTTCTCCCGCGCTGACTTATTTACAGCATTAGCAATATCAGCACTGCGAGAAGCAAAAAACTCCTTTTCTTGTAACTTAATCCTTTCCCAAGGTGGATTTCCTAATACACAATCAAATCCACCCGCTTCAAACACTTCCGGAAACTCTAAACACCAGTGAAAAAAGTGCTTTTCTTCAGCTAACTGATTCGCCGCATCTACCATCTTTTGCGTTGACAAATTACCCTGTAATAGCTGAGTTAACGCGGCTGTGGTGGGTAACAATTGCAAATTATCTTCCGTCAACGGCATAAAAAATGCGGCAGTCCACAAATTACACGCCGAATAGTCTCGCCACCATCCCAGATTTTGACGACTTTGCTGGTATCGTGCCAGTTTCTCTCTGACTTGTTGCGGTGTGATTTCGGGAATTCCTCCCAACTCCCGCGCACTTTCTGCGTAGTTTGTACGTTCGGTTTCTAAATTCCCAAACAGTGACAATTGTCCCTCGTTATCTGTCTCCCGTTCTTTCTTATTCCGCTTCTTAAACTGTGTAGATAACTTCTTATCATCCCCAGTCACCGCCTTATACGCTTCATCCGGAATTCCCTCTTTCAGACAATCCAAATCCAACACTCCTACAAGGGAATTCCCACACTTAATTCTGTGATCTAAAAAGTTGAGAGGAAAACCACGAGAAAAACCTTCAATCCATAACGCCACTTTGCACAAATCGACTGCTAGTGGGTTTAAATCCACCCCATAAATGCAGTTTTGAATGACATCTCGAATCCCTTGGCGTAAGGATTGCGCTGCTGGTTCAGCTTCTCCTGTACGGATTTTGGCTAATTCTTTGCCAATGCGGCGTGCAGCGGCTAAGAGAAAATGTCCTGAACCACAAGCCGGATCAACTACTTTTAGGCTTAGTAATGCTTGTTCGCAATTACGCTTTAGCGCATCTGGATTTTCTGGCGCTGAAGCGCTACTACGAACCTTTTCCTCAATGACGGGTTCTAATGCCGTTTTTATCAGTTGTTGTACAAGTTGCGGCGGGGTATAGTAAGAACCTGTGGTTTTGCGATCGCTACCAAATACTAACTCAAATTGATATATCCCCTGACGCTGGATGATCTGGGGATGAAAGTCTAACAAACTTTCATAAACGCTGCCTAATTCTTCAACGTCCAACGCCTCATAATTCACTCGCCGCAATTGTCCTTTATCTTGATACAGCGACAGATGCTTAATTGCTTGCTGTAAGTCGTAATTATCAATGGCACAATCATCTAAAGCTGACAGCGTTCCAGAACCAAATAAATCACCATTGAGAGGCGATAATCCTAATAACTGTCCTCGCCAGTTTTCATCAAATAGCAGGAAAGTCACTCGCAAACCCTGCCACAAATCTTGGAAACCTTCGCGTCGCCAATTCGGACGTTCGGCTAACTCTCGCAGTCGCTCAATGCTGTAATATTCACGGTAGATTCTAGCTTTTTCTAAATCATCTCCCTTCGGGTATGCCTTCGGCACGTCTTCGACGAACGCAGTCGCCTGCGGAGGGAAACCCTCCTGCAGCGCTGTCTCACCAATTAACAATAAGTTCCGAGATTCTGCCACCATTAAAAACAATAGGCGATAAATCAGCCGCAACAGTTGGCGGTAATACCCGATATCCGTTAAGCCTCCATTAACGAATTTTTGTCGCAGATGTTCATTTGCAGGATGTTGTAGAAAACCCGTGCCTAGCTGTTTCAATGCTTTTTCTACCCCATCCCGGAGGCGATCGCGCACGCGTCCACCTTGTTGCAACGCCTCTTGGTGGTAATATTCCAGCAAGCACTTATCGGCATCATCCACACCTTCGGGTAAGCGGGAACGGTGGAACAGGCGATAAAATAGCCCAAACTCGGCAAAGTTTTCACCGTTGAGAATTTGCTCTAAGTTAAATTCGATATAAGTAAGGCGAGTCATCAGGGAAGAGTCCCGCAGTAACCGCCAACGAAAACCATTGGTGGCGATCGCCCAAAGATGTTCCGTCTTGTTAAGATATTCCTGCACCAGCGCGTGTGCTGATAACCTGGGTGTACCAGAAGGTGGACGCTGATCTACCTTTACTCGACAGCCAATTATGTGGATGGGTGGTTTGTTTTCCCCTGGTTCGGCACGATGAGAAATTGCATAGGTTTGTCCCTCCACCACTTCGGCTTTTGCGGTATATATAGGGTGAAAACCAAGACTCCGTAGTAGCGGCACTGCCCACATTTCACGGGTAATACTTGTAGCCGAGTCGTTTTCATCTAGCCTTTCCAACGCCCGTTGAAATGCTGCCCAGTAAGCTTTTGCGTCACCCCAGGCGGTAGCAATTTCATCTGCTAGCTTATCAGTTTTGGTAAAACCAAAATCCTCTGGTGCTTGTCCTTTGATACTTCCTGTCAGCAACAGAGAAGTCATATCTGGGGCTAGCAAATTTCCTTCGATTTGTACTCCCGCCAAGGTAACGCCTGCTACAGCCATTCGTTGCTCCACTCTAATTAAAAATAAAAATCAAATTAAAAATTCAAGACACAACAAAAGACGCGATAAATCACGCCTCGACAAAACGCCTAACTCTGCTTACGCTTTCCGGGTTGCAGAATATACACGCCCAGAATATCCATCGGCAGCTGGGGTTTAACCTGAATAGCTCCTTCTTTGGTGATTGCCCTGACACGGCGATGGCTTTGAGAAAGTTCGTGCGATCGCTCTTTTGCAAACAGTTCCAAATCGTCTTTTAGCTCGTCAATTCGTTCCAGGAATTCCGTAATTTCCTGCTGCTTTAAGGCTTTTGGTGCATCACTCACCGGAGTCACCTGTTGCAATAGCGACATTGCCTGCTGTGGTGGAAGCCAGATAGGACTAGACGGAGAACCAGTAAACCCAACAACTGCACACTCTTCCGCGAGCAATGTTTGGTGTTTGGGGCTATCTAACAAATGCCGTAGCCGTAATAACAGCAACGTTGTTCGTTTCTCTACAACATCTGTCGTGGTAAACCCGCAACGTGACGCTAGTAGTTGCGTTTTAGCGCCTTCCAATGCATTTTCCAGGATGTAACGCGCTAATCCTTCAACTAAAGGGTGATTTCGTCCTACATATTCCACACCTTCTGGTGCAGGAGTTGTAAACGTCAGTAAACGCGACTTATCCCCTAGCACTGGCTGGAGAAAATTCGGTGGTTGTGGAAGTAACCACCCCTGCTTTTTTTTGATTAAGGAACACGAAAGGCGATCGCACGCCAACTTCACAAACCGCTCAACATCCTCCTCATTCCCTAAAATCTGGTCAGAGTCAATCAACTCTTGTTGCACTTGCTCAGGTTTGATGGTGCGTTGAGCAAAGCGAGTGCGGCTGATTTTTTCCCGTTCTACAGCTTTGTCCCAACTCTTGTGGACTTGCTCAAGCGGGGATTCTCCCTCATCCAGCAAATCCAGCAGTGACAACTGCACAGCATCGGTAGCGCGGTCAAACAGCGACTTAAACACCGCTTCCGATACGGTAGTGCTGTCCATCGGTACGGGAACGGTAATGCCCAAAGTCTTGTGAATCTGCACAGCTTTGCGAATCAGCACTTCCAGCACTGCACCATCCACCGGATTATCTTGACCGTAAATCAGGCTACACTTAACCTGAGATGCAATTTGTCCGTAGCGGTCGATACGTCCTTCGCGCTGCTCAAGTCTATTGGGATTCCACGGCAAATCATAGTGAATGACAGCGTTGAAGTGCGTTTGCAGGTTCACCCCTTCACTTAAGCAGTCCGTAGCAACTAACACTCGTTTTTCGTAGGACTTCAACTCTTCCAAGCGGATTTCCCGCTCATCCTCGGATAGTTCCCCAGTAATCGCAATGACCCGAATATGTCGGCTGCCTTTTTTCTCCAGCTTTTGCTTCAGCGCATCTGCAACATAATTCGCCGTGGCAATGTAGCGACACCAGATAATTGGGTTGTAATTTTCTTTGAGTAGAGAATCAACGGATGCGATGCATGATTGTAATTTCTGGTCTTTGTTACCCTGCAAATTCTCTGCTGCTTGAATAAAAGCCTTTAGCTTGCGCCTATCTGTATCCCCATAACTTTGCTGTCCCTGTTCAATGACTACAGTTGGTGATGCATCAACCGCTTGTTCCTGTTCGGTGCGATCGTAGACGTAAGAACTCATCAAATCTTCGTCCAAGTCAGCAACTAACACATCTGCTCCCCTCTCCGCAAGTAGAGAGGGGCTGGGGGTGAGGTTTTTACTAACTTGACGATTTAACGTTGCTACAGCCGCCGCAGGCGAAGACATCACACAACGAATCAACGCCAAAGCCGACCAATACCTTCCCCGGCGCTGGGCGTAGCTCATTTCTTTAGTCGTAGTTTTTACCAGCCCACGGGCAAAGTCGTATACATCGTCAAATAGTGCTCTATATTCCTTCGATAACTTATAAGGCTGTTCTTGCGACTCCCTTTCTGGGAAAGGCGTTTCATTTCCCAACCACAGCTTCACATCCGCCCGCCGCCGCTGGATAAAATGACTGGCTAAACTGTCCCGTTGCTGTTCTGTCAGTTTCTCCAGAGTCAACTGCTCAAACTCCGGCTTCAGCAATCCCAGCAGCGACAAAAACGACTCTTCAATGCCACTGTGAGGAGTAGCGGTAAGTAGCAATAGATGTTGTTCTTTTTTCTTGGCAATTTCCTGAATTAACTGATGGCGCTGTTGCTGCGATGCGCTCTTATTATTTCCACTGGCACAAGTATGCGCCTCATCGACAATTACCAAATCCGGACAGTGTGTAATAAAACTTGCACGGCGGCGTTCTGCCTTGGCATAATCCAAGCTAACAATCAGGTGTCGATAGTAACTAAAAATATGAGAACCATTTGGTACATTCCTCTCCAACTTAGAAGCAGTGCCAGAACGTATCACCACAGCATCTATATGAAACTTTTCGCGTAACTCCTGCTGCCACTGATCGCACAAATGAGGCGGACACAACACACCTATCCGCTTCACCTCGCCCCTGTCCAACATTTCACGCGCAATTAATCCAGCTTCGATAGTTTTACCAATCCCCACATCATCCGCGATCAAGAGCCGCACCGTCTCTAATCTCAGTGCCATCAACAGCGGAACTAACTGATAGGGACGCGGACGCAGTGATAAACGTCCCAAACTGCGAAATGGTCCCGCACCGCTTCGGAGTAACAAACGCGCAGCATCCATCAACAGGAGTGCCGCCGCATGGTCTTGTACTTGTTCGCCTTTAGGTAAGGGAAAAGTTGCTGATGTAATAGTTTCCAGCCCAAGCTGCCGATAAAGTCCAGTGATTTCGTCTTCATTTCCACTTAGCGGGCGCAAGCGGATAACGTCTTGATTTTCCGAAGGTAGTACAACCCACTGCCGGCTACGACAGCTAACTATAGAACCAGGTGTGGGATTTAAGGTATCTGTCATCTTTCCCCTGTTTTGGAGAGCAGGCAGCAGGAGATAGGCGGTAAGGATACATTCCCGACTACCAAATCCCAAGTACCAAAATAAAATTTGCTACAACTTCCTCAACAATTCTAATGTCGTAGAAAACACTCTGATATCCGGGAATTTTCTAGAGAAATAAAAAACTTGAAAGATAATTTAGGTATATACAGAGAAGATTTTATGAAGATTTAGCGTTGTAATTATTGGCAAAAATAGCATAGACAGGCATTATAGTATGTAGCAAGCTACACTTGAAGCGTCAATCTAATTTTTGCTGTGTTGGCTTGTACGTGCTAAGTAAATTCAGTAATTTCACTATAAGTAGTTAGTTGCTGCTTGCAGACGGAGGCTTGCACTTATGATAAATTGGCTGGCATGATTGGCGATTGCCCCTTGGGCAGTGCGCGGAGCGCAATCGCATCTCTCAACTCGCTTGCTAAATTTCAGTTGCGTATGTATGGCGAAGTAAGAGCGATCGCACTGCTTTCTTACACGTATCGTGACTCATAATATCTATGAAATAGTCACGAATCGTGAGTTTAAGTGTTGCTTAGAACAAATAGAGTAATAGACAGCAATCCCCAGACAACTCAATATAGAATCGATGAACTCAGTGACCTGCCCTTGGAGCCTTTGGAATACTGCAAACGATGGGTTGATATGTCCGCAGATGAGCGGGGGTATAGAAAAGCCTGCATTGCTGCTCTAGCTGAAGCAACAGGGCTAAGTGAGAGGACTATAGGGAATTGGGGACAGAACTTTGAGCGGCGACCCAACTACGTGGTGCATATCTTACGCATGGCAGATATGCTTAATCAAATCAAGAAAATAGTCTTACCTCCTGACTTTCCGCAAGAATAATTTACTCGCGATTCGTGACTAAACTACTTGTGCTGTAAGCAGAGATTTCCTAAGTTGAGTTCAGCAAGCACAGGATGTTGGGGAGTGCCAGCATAATAAGCAAGAAAAGTCTAAGCACTCCTCACCTTTGTTAGCTGTCACTGACTCACAAAGATGAAAGATGCAAACTGGGAGGCACTCCCATCAAAATAAACATCGAATTGATATTCTCCGTCAGTTGCCCCTAGAACCGATGGAGTATTGTCGTCGTTGGGTTAGTCGAGAACCAGGACGTAATTATCGTAAGGCTTGCATTAATGCGAGCCTCCTTCGGAGGAGCTTCGCTAACGCACAAGTCACAGGTGCTAGTCCAAAAACTGTCAAAGACTGGGGGACAGACTTTCGCCGACGACCTAAATACGTTACCCGAATATTGCGGCAAGCAGACCTCATCAATCAATTTAAACAGCTAGTTGCAACAGGAATTATCAACTTACCGCCTAATTTCCCTCAAGAGTAAGCAATCGCCACTCACGACTAATTGCCCGAAAAACCCCTTGTGCTTGCTACAACGACAATTTTAGGCTGACGTACAGAGTGTAATTATCTGTGTACCAGTTAATTCCTTGCATTTTGTGCCTTTGAGGCGTATGTGATGATAGCAACGGCAGAACAGCAAATGGATTCAATATCAACGTTTGACATTACAAAATATCCGTTATTCGATGTCATGAAAGACATCAAATTTGGACGCATCCAACTGCCAGATTTCCAACGAGATTGGATTTGGGATGATAGCCATGTGCGTCGTTTACTCGCGAGCATATCGCTGGCTTACCCCATTGGTGCAGTCATGATGCTTCAACAGGGCATCCAACACCAACAATTTAAACCGCGTCTGCTTGATGGCGTAGCAACTGCTGTACCTCAAACACCTCATTTGCTTGTACTCGATGGTCAACAACGCCTAACTACTTTGTTCATGGTGTTGCTATCCGAGCAACCCGTTATTATCAAAGACGCAAAAAGTCAGAAATTAACGAAAAAATGGTACTACCTGGATATCGAAAAATCCCTTGAACCGGAGTGCGATTCCTTCGGAAAGCTTCGCTAACGCAAAACAGCTATTATGGCATTACCCGAAACAAAATTCATGCGAACTCGGACACACGATTTTATTGATTGTTCGACTCCTGAAAAGGAGTATGAAGCACTGTTGTTCCCGTTATCCAAAGTTTTCTTTTTCTCCGAATGGCGTAGCAAATTTTCTAAGTATTGGCAATACGACCCGCAAAAACTTCAACTCATCGACACTTTAGAACTGGAAGTTCTCAAAAAATTCGAGCATTATCAAATACCCGTCATTCAACTGCGCGACTCATTGCCTAAAGAAGCCGTTTGCCAAGTATTTGAGGATACAAACACCGCCGGATGCGACCTCAATTTCTTCGACTTAATGAGTTCGAGCTATTGTGCGGGGGATTTTAGCCTGCGAGATGATTGGAAACACCGCGAAAGCCGCTTCAAATCGTTAAAAGTTTTGCGGAAACTGAGAAATACAGACTTTGTTCAAGCAGTGACCTTGGTAGCTGGTTATGCTCGAAGAATTGAAGCTGCCAAACAAGGTTGGAATTTAGATAAATTGCCTGGTGTCGCCTGTGGGCGTACAGAGGTATTGAAACTAGCCAAAGAAGAATATCAAACATGGGCTGAGCCTGTTTCCAGAGGTTTTGAAGAAGCGGCTCGTTTTCTGCACGGACAAAAAATTTTTGACGCGAATGATGTTGCTTACCCCATTCAATTAGTCGCCTTAAGTGCAATTTTGACAATTCTGGGCGATCGCTCTCGTTCTTTTCAAGTGCGTTGTATGTTGGAACGCTGGTTTTGGTGCGGGATGTTTGGCGAGATTTATACGCAATGGCACGATACGCAGGCTGGACGCGATATTGTCGAAGTGCCAGCATGGCTGGAAGGTGGTTCCGTTCCTTTTACCATCACGCAGGCAAATTTTTCTTTTGAGCGATTACTCAGCGTCAGAAAGCGATTTGGTGCAGTTTATCAAGGGTTAGCGGCGTTGCTGCGATGCGAAGGGGCAATTGATTGGAGTACAGGCGAAGAAATCAATGATGTGGTCTATTTTGAGGAACAGATTGATTCCCACCACATCTTTCCAGTGGCGTGGTGTCGTAAGCAAGGGATTGACCCTAAAAAATATAACTGCTTGGTCAATCGCACCCCGTTGAGTGCGAAAACCAATAAAAGGATTGGTAGCAAAGCACCTTCGCTTTACTTGAAGGAATTTGAGCTACATGGAACTGTAGTAGCTAGCTTTGAGGAAATATTGCGATCGCATTGCATCAAACTAGAAACCCTACGCTGTGACAACTTTGACGCATTTTTCCAAACGAGAGCAAAAGCGTTAATGGAACTCATAGGAAGGGCAATGGGTAAGACTTTAAATATTGAATCGATTGAGGATGTTGATAGGTACTACCCCAACCCTAATGAGAACGCGTACAAACCGCATCCAGAAATCATCGCGAAATGTTAAGTAATTTGCAACTGAGCCAAGAAATCTAATTGCAACATTATCCTCAAACCCTCTCTATTTCTCACCAGAAGTAGATTCCTGCTTTTTCAACCAATCTCTAATCGCCTCCTCCAAAGCCGCAGTTTGCGTCACTTCCAGACGCGCACAAGCAATTTCAAACGCGATTTTTAAGTCTTTAGGGAGTCTCCCGCACTTCTCTAGTTTCTTCTGCCATCCTAATTTGAAGCCAAAGCTTGCGGCTTTCATTTTTGCACAGCCTCTCAGCAAAAGAACATTTGCGTTATTGCGCTATTGCGGCATTGCGCTATAATAAGAGAAGTAAAAAAACAATCAACAAGCCTGTCAGTTTCACCGAATCCACAAAGCTGAGGACACCATGAGCGTTATTACAATTCAATGTCGCTTGGTTGCTGAAGAAAACACCCTCCGTCAACTGTGGGAACTGATGGCTGAGAAAAATACGCCACTCATTAATGAATTATTAGAACAAGTAGGACAACATCCGGACTTCGAGAAATGGCTAAAAAAAGGTGAAGTACCTGAAGAGGCTATCGAGACGATAAAAAAATCTCTCATAACTCAAGAGCCTTTTGCTGGTCAACCAGGTCGTTTTTACACATCAGCAGTTACTTTAGTTAAAGAAATATACAAATCTTGGTTTGCCTTACAACAGGAACGACAACGCAAAATAGAAGGAAAAGAACGTTGGCTCAAGATGTTGAAGAGCGATATAGAATTACAGCAAGAAAGCCAGTGCAATTTGGATATTATTCGCAACAAAGCTAACGAAATTTTGACTTCATTTGTTGCCAATTTCACTGAGAATAGAAATCAGCAATTAAAAAAAAAGGCAATAAGACTAAAAAAAATAAAAAAGAAGAGGAAGAGTCTACACTTTTCAACGCATTATTTAAGATTTACGATAAAACTAAAGACTGTCTGTCTCAATGTGCTCTTACATATTTACTCAAAAATAATTGTCAGGTTAGTGAGATTGATGAAGACCCAGAGCAATATGTTAAACGTCGGCGTCAGAAAGAAATAGAAATTCAACGATTAAGAGAGCAACTCAAAAGTCGAAAAGCCAAAGGTAGAGATTTAACAGGAGAAAAATGGTTAACAACTTTAAAAGAGGCATCTAATCAAGTTCCCCTGGATCAACTGGAGGCAAAATATTGGCAAGCTAGTCTGTTAAAAGTAACTAGCGATATACCGTATCCGGTTGATTATGAAAGCAATACAGACTTAGATTGGTTAATACATTCTGATGATGATGAAATTAAGAAAAAGGTAATCCTAGTTTGGCAGATAGCTTTTTTAAAGCAGTTAATAGAATCCGATTCATACAGTTTCATTAAATATCTTTATTTTCAAAGAAGATGCTTACCTAAAAGAGATGTGAATTGGTTGAATCTGAAAAACAAACCAGGTCGTATTTTTGTTAAGTTTAATGGCTTGAAGCAAAAAATCATTAATCCTGAATTTTATATTTGTTGTGATTCTCGCCAGCGTCATTATTTTCAACGCTTCTGCCAGGATTGGCAAGTTTGGCATGATAATGAAGAAACCTATTCTTCTAGCTTATTTTTTCTTCGTTCTGCACGTCTACTCTGGCAAAAAAGAAAAGGTACAGGCGCACCTTGGAAGGTTAACCGCTTGATTCTTCAATGCTCTATAGAGACACGCTTGGGGACAGAAGAGGAAACAGAACTCGTTCATATTGAGAAAATTAATCAAGCTGAAACTAAAATTAGAGAGAGCGAACAAAAAGGAAAGCCAAAACAAAAACTGTTATCTCATAGACAGAAACTTAACAACCTCTTTCCAAATCGTCCCAGCAAACCTATATATAAAGGTAAACCCAATATTATTGTCGGTGTCAGCTTTGGGCTGGATAAACCTGCAACGGTAGCTGTGGTAGATGTTGCCAACAAGAAAGTTTTGGCATATCGCAGCACTAAACAACCGGAGTTTCAACAACCATCCCGGCTAGGGGTGGGTTGAAAGGAGAGCCACCAGCTTGTTGAGATCCTAAAGCCTGCAATGGTTTCAACAACCATCCCGGCTAGGGGTGGGTTGAAAGGATGTAGTCAATGAACTGTCGAGTGCATACTTGGAAGAAGTTTCAACAACCATCCCGGCTAGGGGTGGGTTGAAAGGTCTTAGTGTGGCTTGCGGCTGTGGCTTGGGCATCTCGTTTCAACAACCATCCCGGCTAGGGGTGGGTTGAAAGGTTGCCAGGATCAGTTTTGTGCCTTGCGATCGCACCGAGTTTCAACAACCATCCCGGCTAGGGGTGGGTTGAAAGACTTTACCCTGTAGCGTGGTCTTCTCTGCTTCCAGGTTTCAACAACCATCCCGGCTAGGGGTGGGTTGAAAGCGAGTAAATAACTTCTCGGCATCCGGCGGATCGAGTGTGTTTCAACAACCATCCCGGCTAGGGGTGGGTTGAAAGAATTTGGTTAAGTGCAAGGTTTCTGAATACATCATGTTTCAACAACCATCCCGGCTAGGGGTGGGTTGAAAGTGTATTCGGTGCGGATGTAGCATGATGTATTCAGGTTTCAACAACCATCCCGGCTAGGGGTGGGTTGAAAGTGTGCAGCCACCTGACGCCGTATCGGGTGACCAAAAGTTTCAACAACCATCCCGGCTAGGGGTGGGTTGAAAGAGGAATTGAAGCACTAAACAAAGAAGGTAAAATAAGGTTTCAACAACCATCCCGGCTAGGGGTGGGTTGAAAGATATATTAGTGATGACGTATTAAATATTGAAATTCAAGTTTCAACAACCATCCCGGCTAGGGGTGGGTTGAAAGCTATACGCTTGCTCTCGTATACTTGTACTAGAAGTTTCAACAACCATCCCGGCTAGGGGTGGGTTGAAAGTTAGAAAATAAAACTCAAGGATTTCAAATTACACACGTTTCAACAACCATCCCGGCTAGGGGTGGGTTGAAAGGTGCTATAGCTCTAATCTGGCTTCAACTGCCTCAAAGTTTCAACAACCATCCCGGCTAGGGGTGGGTTGAAAGATTGAACATACAGTTTTTCCTTGCCACTGCCATCGAGTTTCAACAACCATCCCGGCTAGGGGTGGGTTGAAAGATCTAGGTTCAAATGTACAAGAGCGTCCAGAAGGGTTTCAACAACCATCCCGGCTAGGGGTGGGTTGAAACGACGGGAAGAGCAAATCTGTTACTGCTGTATGCAGCAAGGTTTCAACAACTATCCCGGCTCAAGTTTGCTTGTGAGGGTTGAAAGGAATGTCACCTTCCCAATACTAGAAGAGTGTCAAAAGCTATGCTGGCTAATGGAAGGTTGAAATTAATCGCTATTTTTTTGCAAAGAAAAGATTCTACCAGTTATAAAAAAGCAAGAGTGACAAACAATTGGTCGTTCAAACAAATGACAAATTGTTTGTCGCTCTAAAGTACCCTAGATGACTTGACTATACGAGTTTATTTTTTAGGGATTAAGCTCGGGGAAAAGTTTGTGCTCTACTGACATTCAAGTAACACTGACAAATAATTTGTCACTCTACACCTCTTTTCGAGATCGCTGCTTTTCGCCTCGTCAAGACCATCCAATAATAGTAGCAGCTTGTCAGTGTCTAAGCTTTCAGACATTAACGACACTAAATGGAGAAACAAGACGACATTAATTTGCGAAAAGTCACTATAATTAAATTCATGAGACAAAGCCAAACTACCGACATTAGATTGCAAAAAACGACATTAATTTGCGAATCGCGACCTTTAATTTGCGAATGTACAACAGATTTGAAAGCGGGTGATGGGACTCGAACCCACGACGTTCACCTTGGGAAGGTGACATTCTACCACTGAATTACACCCGCAAATGGATGTTAGCCTCAATAAAGCTAACCGCCATTATAACACGATTTGCCCATTTCAACCAGTCGGTGGCAGATTCCTCACCACTCCATTTTCTTCAGCAATTTTGCGCCGTTGTTTCTTGCCAAAGCCGTATTTCGCGACATCTAGAATCCAGCATTGAAAGTCGTCAACGTAAGAGAACAACACCGGCACGACTACAAGCGTCAGCAGGGTAGAAGTTGTGAAACCTCCCAGGATTGCAATACCCATCGGTTGGCGGACTTCAGCCCCCGCACCAATTCCCAAGGCAAGGGGAACGATACCGGCGATCGTTGCTAGAGAAGTCATCATAATCGGGCGCAAACGCGACACCCCAGCTTCTAGAAGCGCATAACGTTGGGTTTTGCCTTCTTGTATGTTAATGATTGCATAATCCACCAACAGAATCGAGTTTTTCGTCACAATGCCCATCAACAGGACGATACCAATTAGGGCATATATTCCTAAAGCTTTTTGGGCAACCATCAACGCTACCAGTGCGCCACCCAAACAGAAGGGCAAAGCCGCCATAATTGTCAAGGGATGGAGGAAGTTGTTATACAACAGGACGAGAATGGCATAGATACACATGACCGCCAGCCCGAGTGCGCCACCAAAGCGACCAAAGATGTCAGACATAATCTTGGCATCACCAGAGTTTTGCAGTCTGACTTCAGGCGGTAAGTTTTGCATGGCTGGTAGCTGTTGCACTGCTTTGAGTGCATCTCCCAAGGAAATGCCTTGCAAATTCGCTTCTAGGGAAACTTGACGAGAGCGATCGTAGCGGTTGATGGTTGCAGGACCACTGCCAAAGCGGATATCTGCCACTGCTAGGAGGGGAACCAAGCTGCCATTTTGACTGTTGACTTGGAGATTTTTGATCGTGTTGATATCTTCACGCGCTTTCGGGTCAATTTGCACGCGAATGGGGATTTGGCGATCGCTCAAATTAAACTTCGCCAAATTGGCATCGGTGTCTCCTATCGTTGCGAGAGAGGCGGTACGGGCAATTGATTGTACCGTCACTGCCAAATCTGCCGCTCGTTGCGGATCGGGTACCACCACAATCTCTGGTTTCACCAAACTGGCACTCGAAGACACTTCCACCAATCCAGGTATCGTCCGCATCTGCCTTTCTACTGCTGCAGCCGCTTGATTCAACGCTTCCGGATTTTCACTCCGCAGAAGTATTGTTAAATCTTTAAGACCGCCAACTGCTCCCGCACTTTCAAAACTAATTTTCGCTCCCGCAATTTCCTGGAACTGCGGACGCACTTGCTGCTCAAACTCCTTTTGAGAAATTTTCCGTTCTTTTTTAGGTTTGAGTTTGGCGGTGAGAGTAGCAGCATTTACCTGTTCTGTAGCCAGCACACTGATCACATTCGGGTTTTGCCGCACAAGGTTGGTCACTTGCGACACAACCTTGTTGGTATCTTCTATGGTGGAACCGGGAGGTAATTCTACAGTAATGAAGGAAATTCCAATATCGCCACCATCAACTAATCCCTTAGGGATTAACGGAAGCAGCGTCAAACTGGCAATGAAGAAAGCGATCGCAATACCCAAGGTTGTTAACCTGTGGCTGATTGCCCACTTCAGCAGGGATTTATAGGGTTGAAAGCGCCGCCGCGACGATTTTGGATTTTGGATTTTGGATTTGAAATTGAACAGTTTTCTTGCTGCTTTCTTGCTCCCCTGCTCCCCATGCTTATCCTTAAGCAGATACGCCCCCATCATCGGCGTCACCATCCGCGCTACTAAGGTTGAGAAAATCGTCGAAACGGCAACGGTAAGTCCAAAAGGTTGGAAAAATTGACCCGGAACACCGCCCATAAAGGCAACAGGCATAAACACGGCAATAATTGTTGCCGCACTTGCTATCACTGCTAGACCCACTTCGTCAGACGAGTCAAAAGCAGCTTCCCAAGGTGATTTACCCATTGCCATGTGCCGTTCCATGTTTTCAATTTCCACGACGGCATCATCCACCAAGTTACCCACCGCCAGTGCTAATCCCAACAAAGTCATGTTGTTGAGCGTGTAACCGAGCGCTTGCTGCACCGCAAAGGTGGGAATGATTGACAACGGCAGGGCTACCGCTGTAATTAATGTTGCTCGCCAGTCTCGCAAAAACAGCATGATGACTATCACCGCCAGCAGCGATGCTTGGATCAATTCATCAATAGTGCTTTCGTAAGAGTCCTCCACGAAAGTTGCTCTGGTAAAAATTAATTCCAGTTTTACATCTGGCGGGAGTGTTTTTTGCAGTTGTGCTGCCGCTTCCTTCACTGCTTGTTCCACTGTCACCAAAACGCTGCCAGTGCTACGCAACACCTGGAACGCCACGACAGGTTGGTTGTTTAAGCGTGCAGTTTGTCGCACTTCGCCATAGCTATCCTCTACCGTTCCTAGGCTGGACAAGGGGACGGAACCACCATTTGGCAGAACGATTTCGTAGGTTTTTAGAACATTCACATTAGAGGCGCTACCAAGGGTGCGGATCGTTTGTTCGCTACCGCCAACTTCGGCACGTCCGCCTGGTAAGTTAATGTTAAGCGCACGGATTTGGTCGTTGACCTGGGTGGCGGTGATGCCCAAAGACTGCAAGCGATCGCTCGCAAGGTTTATGCGAATTTCCCGGTCAACTCCACCCACTCGCTTAACTTGTGCTACTCCCCTGACAGCTAACAAAGCGCGACTAATGGTTTGGTCAACCAAGTTACTCAATTCTTCTACCGAACGCTTGTCGGATCTCACCGCGTAGGTCATAATCGGACCCCCGGAAAATTCCACGCGCTTGACTATCGGGTCGTTGATGTCTTGAGGGAGGTTTTGGCGAATTTGCGCCACAGCGTTACGAACGTCGTTGGTGGCGCGATCCGTGTTTGTCCCCAAAACAAAATTTATCGTGGTCGTAGAATAGCCATCGGCAACTGTTGATCGCAGTTCATCGATATTACCCAATCCAGCAACGGCATCTTCAATTTTTTTCGTTACTTGGAATTCGAGTTCCGCAGGACCTGCTCCTGGTTGTGTTACTGTAACCGATACCGTAGGGATATCAATATTTGGGTTGGTATCAATCCCTAAGGAAGTGAAGGAAAACCAACCCACTACCGTCAAAATTAAGAATATAACTATCGTTGGAACAGGTTTTTTTATCGACCAAGCTGAAATATTGAAGGACATGGAACTAGTTATCAGTTATCAGTTATCAAGTATCCGCATTATCAGTTATCAAGTATCCGCATTATCAGTCGATAGTCCAATCAAGCGTTTTTGCCTATTGACCGTTGCCTATTGGCTGTTGACTATTGGCTGTTGACTATTAACGACTCGCACTTTGTCGCCATCTTTGATATATCCAGCACCGTCAACGACCACGCGAGCCTCTTTCAGAGGAGCTCCGCTAACGCCTAGTTTCAAACCATTTTTGATTTCCACCCTGCCACCAACGAGAATTTCTCCTACTTCTACTTTCTGGGCGCGAACTGTGTATTCCCGGCGGGAACCCGCGCTTTGCGGGTCTACATCCGATAACATGAATACAATTGCACTGCCATCTGGTTGAGGCTGCACAGCTTTTTGGGGAACCGCCAAGCTTTTTGTGGTTACGGTGGTAATCGCAGCACGGGCAAACATTCCTGGTTTGAAGAAGTTGGTCTGCGGTAAATCAATTTTTACCGTCGCCTCACGTCTTTGCTGATTCACCACAGGTTCTATTTCTCTGACTCGTCCTTGCAGCTTCACCCGGCTATCAACATCAGAAGTAATTTGGACTCCACTGCCAATTTTCACCTGTGGTAGTTGAACTTGCGGAACGAGGGCTTGCAATTCCAACTTCCCATCTTGAATAATCGAAAACAGCTTTTGTGTTCCACCAACCACAGTTGCTATCTGTGTTTGCGGTGGTACACCGGTCACATCTCCCACTCTTGCTAGTTTCTCCGCCACAACGCCTGAAACTGGGGCGCGAACTATTGTTTGTCCTAACTGAGTTTTCAGTTGTTCCACCTTGGCGGCACTACTTTTGACACTTGCTTCGGCACTACCAATATTCGCTCTTGAAATCTTGACACTTGCTTCGGCACTACCAATATTCGCTCTTGCACTAAGGACATTGGCTTCAGCGCTTTTGATATTTGCCTCGGCAAGGCGCACCCCTTCTGTTGCTGTTGCCAAATTTGTGGTAGCAGTATCCAACAGCCGACGGCTAATCACCCCTTGATCTGCCAGTTCTTGATCGCGCTTGAAATTGATTTCGGCATCTCGTAACTTTGCCTTTGCTTGAGCCAAGTCTGCTAATTTTTGCTGGACGATCGCCTGACTTGATGTCACACCTGCCTGACTTGATGTCACACCTGCCTGCTTTGATGCCAAGTCCGCCTGCTTTGAAGCAACATCTGCCTGCTTTGCTTCCACATCCGCTTTTGCTTGTCTAATTTGGTCTTGCAGTAGGGAATCATCCAGCACTGCCATCACTTGACCTGCTTTGACAACATCTCCTACATTCACGAGAATTTTTTTGATTTGCAAGCCGTTGGCTTGAGGCAAAATTGGAGTTAAATCGCGTGCTGCGACAGTCCCCGTAGTGCTGAGGGTTCGAGCAACACGAGTCGTTTCTGCCGGGGCGACGGTGACTGTCATCGTTGGCGCAACTTTTTGTGCTGCTGATTTATTTTCAGATACTGTTGTATTCCCAGGTGCACGCTGACTCAGTACACGCATTCCCCCTAAGGCGATGACAACTCCCAAGCCAGTACCTACTACCAGTGGTACCAGCCATGAACGTCGCCTTCTATACACTTGTTTTTTCTGCCAATTAGCGTCTTCAAACGCCACTGGTTCTTCCACCTCTAGTTCTGAAAAACTTTCCTCACCCACAGTTGTGCCTCCACTTTCTGCCCAAGCATTAATAAGCAGTTATGCTTAAGAAAGTTTACATTTGATTACTGTATATTAAATATGACGCATTTTGTTGCATTATTCCCAAAATATACCCATGACTATCGTCACCATTTTGTCTAGGTAGGGGAGAAGCTTCGCGCTATGGGGTGATGGGGAGATACGAAAGAAAAGCTTGTTTTTGGCTGAAGCTCTACATCGCTAATGCTTTCAGCCTGTTCATGAGTTACAAACTACGGTTTATCTTATGCTAAAGTCGTAAAGATTTGGGACATCAGGCTTACACATCCTGCTAGCACCTATGTTTACATTATAAAGAGCTACAACGACTTATCTGCATTCGGCTGAATTTCCAACAGTTACCAATTATGCTTTCTTTGAGATAAACCAATAATAAATAATTTAGTATACAACTTTGAGTAACTACTATGTTTAATGCCACCGAAATTTTAATTGATGCGTTTGTCGCTCAAATTCGCGAAGGTTATCGGCGCACCTACGGCTGCTTAAAAAACGATTACCAAGATATTATCGCTTGGGCGGGCAATATGGCTTTGGAAAACATTGCTAATAGTGACGCCCTATATCATAATGTAGAACACTCTATCTTAGTCACGCTGGTTGGACAAGAAATTTTACGCGGCAAACATATCCGTGAAGGAGGTGTTTCCAGTGAAGACTGGTTGCATTTTATGATCTCCTTGGTGTGTCATGATATTGGTTATGTCAAAGGAGTTTGCCGACAAGACCGAGAGGACGAAGGTTTGTATGCCACTGGTAAAGATGCAAAAATGATTCCTCTTCCTCCTGGAGCTTCTGATGCCAGTCTCACACCATATCATGTAGACAGAGCCAAACTGTTCATTGATGAGCGTTTTGGTGGGCATAAATTGATAGATTCACAGGTGATTAAGAGCAATATTGAGTTAACTCGGTTTCCAGTACCAGCCGCAGAAGACCATCAAGATACAAATAATTTTGCGGGCTTAGTGCGTGCTGCTGATTTGATTGGACAATTAAGTGATCCGCGTTACTTAAAGAAGATTACTTCTTTGTTTTACGAATTTGAAGAGACTGGAATGAATCGCGTGTTGGGTTATGAAACCCCTGGCGACTTACGCAAGAATTATGCCAAATTCTACTGGAATGTCGTTTATCCTTATATTAAGGATGCATTGCGCTACATTTCCTTAACACAGCAGGGAAAGCAAATTATTGCTAATCTCTACTCAAATGTATTTGTCGTAGAACACGAAAAACCTCAGGAAGAACCTTTGTATCTCCTTGAAAAACTCCGCGCTTAAAAATTAAGAATTATGAATTATGAATGCCTAGAATTCATAATTCATAATTTATAATTCATAATTTATAATCCATATTTTATAACTCATAACTTATAAGTCCTATGAATTGGTGGCATCGACTCAAGAAAAATCCTTTGGCAAAATTTGGGGCAATTTTACTCTTGGTTTTCTATGTGGCAGTGATTGCAGCGGATTTTGTCGCCCCTTACAACCCTTACGCCTCACAACCAAACGGTTCTCTATTGCCACCAACTCGTGTTTACTGGGTTTCTCAACAAACAGGACAGTTTATTGGTCCTCACATTTATCCAACAACTCAGGGAGACACAGATTTAAAAACGGGCGATCGCCAAATTATTGTAGACTTCAAAAAGCCCTCTCCTCTGAGGCTATTTGTCACTGGACCAGAGTATCGTTTGTTGCAGACGAGTTTACCTCTACCTCCAAAATGGGATGAGGTAGAAATATTTGGTGGTATCCCGTTAAATATACATTTGTTTGGTGCTGCCGGTGACGCAAAGTTTAACCTTTTAGGCACAGATGACCAAGGTCGGGATCAACTGAGTCGCCTGCTGCATGGCGGTCGCATCAGTCTATTTATTGGTATTATCGGAGTTGCCCTCACCTTTCCGTTGGGGATGTTGATTGGAGGAATTTCTGGGTATTTCGGTGGATGGACTGACAGTGTCATTATGCGCCTAGCCGAAGTGCTGATGACTTTTCCCAGTATTTATCTTTTGGTGACCTTAGGCGCAGTCTTACCGCCAGGATTATCGAGTACCCAACGCTTTTTGCTGATAGTCGTGATTACTTCGTTTATCAGTTGGGCAGGATTAGCACGAGTGATTCGCGGACAAGTGCTGTCTCTTAAAGAAAGAGAATATGTCCAAGCGGCAAAAGCAATGGGTGCTAATCCACTTTACATCATCGTGCGTCACGTATTACCGCAAACCGCCACTTATATCATTATCTCCGCTACGCTTGCCGTTCCTAGCTTTATTGCAGCAGAGGCGGTACTCAGTCTCATTGGGTTGGGAATTCAACAACCAGATCCCTCATGGGGTAATATGTTGTCTTTGGCAACGAACGCTTCTATTTTGGTGTTGCAACCTTGGCTAATTTGGCCTCCCGCTGTGTTGATTATTCTTACGGTGTTGGCTTTTAACTTACTGGGTGATGGTTTGAGGGATGCTTTAGATCCGCGTAGTTTGCAAAGGTAACGCTTCCAACCTCTCTCTTAGGTACCCAAATTATTTCTTCTTTTCATTCCCATGCCAAAACTACCGACTGCTAGCGAGCATCCCAATTTTGTAAGAAGATGAAAGAAACAGAAAAAACTTCGCGAGTACTTATAGCGAATAATCTTTCTTCTTTTATTTTTGCAAAATTGGGACGCTCCCGATTTACAAATCGTCACACAGCACTTTTACTAACGCATCCAAACCTGCTTGAGTGGTGAAATAGGTGAGATGGTCGCAAGCGACATCTGGTGATATGATTCTTGGCTGAGGCGTTCGCTCTAGGCTGATACTTTTAATGCTTTCCAGCGTCACTGCAATATCGTTTGGTTGCTGGACAAAGACTTTATCTATAATCCCATCTACAGCAGAGTTAAATAATTTCTGCATCAGTCGCTTTATCTGACTGGAGTTTTTTCCAGGTTCAATTTCTAATGCTGACGGACGAATTGAGCGATCGCCAGCGATTATCGTATATTGAACGTTGGGGTCAGTATTTTGGGTGATGCTTTGAATAAAATCGCCGTCCGGTTTCATCTGATCCAAAGCTTTCTCCTGACTTTCCAAAAACGCCAGCAATGCAGCAATAAGGTTTATCTTGAGATCCGAGCATTGCGCCAGTGGCGGTCTAAGTTATTCTTATGAGCAAAAAAACACAGATAAATTATCTGTCCCCATCTGTGGTTCAAAAATTCATAAATCAGATTTTTACAAGAAGTCTGTTGTTTCTGGAGATTGTATATGTGTAGAGACGCTTTAAACAGCGCGTCTCCACATTCTATAATTGCATCGAATTGAGAACTGCGATAGTTTCTACTAATGGACAGTCCTAATGGGTTGCGTTTCCTCAATATCTGGACTGCGTAAATTCTCCACCAGCGCCTGAATTTCTGCTGGAGGAGGTGGTGTGAGACGAGACACGACAAGGGTGACAATAAAGTTTAGCACCATACCTACAGTGCCAATTCCTTCAGCAGAAACCCCGAAGAACCAAGCTGGCATACCCCCAAACTTAACGCCTACGATGTATGCGATAGTGAAGATTAAACCTGTCACCATACCAGCGATCGCCCCTTCTTTGTTGGTGCGTTTGTCGAAGATACCCAGGATGATAACTGGGAAGAAGCTAGAAGCGGCTAATCCAAAGGCAAAAGCCACGACTTCACCGACAAAACCTGGTGGATTCACCCCAAAGTATCCAGCACCAACGAGGGACAAACCGACCATCAAGCGTCCGACAAACAGCCGTTTTTGTTCTGATGCTCCCGGATCGACGATGCGGTAGTAGACATCGTGGGCTATAGAACTAGAAATGACCAGTAACAGCCCTGATGCTGTAGACAAAGCTGCTGCTAATCCCCCAGCCGCTACCAAAGCAATGACCCAAGGAGCCAGTTTAGCAACTTCTGGAGTGGCAAGCACAATGATGTCTCGGTCAATCGTAATCTCGTTTGTGTCTTTTTTTGGAGTTAACTGTAAACGCCCATCACCGTTTTTATCTTCAAAACTCAGCAGCTTAGTGCGTTCCCACTTGTTTGCCCAGTCTAACTGCTGCACTTCCGCAATTGTATGATTGTGCAGGGAATTAATCAGGTTGTAGCGGGCAAACATAGAGAGGGCGGGAGCCGTAGTATACAAAATGGCAATGAATAACAGTGCCCAACCAGCAGAAAACCGAGCTGAACGCACGTCTGGAACTGTATAAAACCGTACAATAACATGGGGTAGCCCGGCTGTTCCCACCATCAAGGCAATGGTGACAAATAGCACGTCCAGCATGGGCTTGTTGACAAATGGTTGAGTATACTCTGCAAACCCAAGGTCAACCTGAATTTGATTAAGCTTGTCGGCAATATCACTAAAGGTAAATGCAAACTGGGGAATTGGGTTGCCTGTAAGTAATACAGCAATTGCAATAGCTGGAATGAGGTAAGCAATAATTAAGATGCCGTACTGTGCAACCTGTGTCCAAGTGATGCCTTTCATGCCACCCAGCACAGCAAAAAAGCCCACAATGACCATGCCAATGATGACACCTGTATTGATGTCTACCTGTAGGAAGCGGCTAAAAACAATACCAACTCCTCGCATTTGTCCAGCAACATAGGTGAGGGAGACAAAAATGGCTGCCACGACTGCCACCAGACGGGCAACGTTGGAGTAGTATCTGTCTCCCACAAAATCGGGTACTGTATACTTACCAAACTTGCGGAGGTAAGGAGCCAGTAACAGTGCCAGCAGCACATACCCTCCCGTCCAACCCATTAAATAGATAGAGCCATCGTACCCCATAAAACTAATCAGCCCCGCCATGGAAATAAACGAGGCTGCAGACATCCAATCAGCGGCAGTGGCGGCACCATTTGCAATGGACGGAACCCCCTGATCCGCTACAAAAAAGCCTTTACTATCGTTAACCCGCGACTGCCAACCAATGTAGAGGTAGAGCAGGAAGGAAAGCCCAACTATTAAAATCGTCCAAATTTCAACTGACACGGCTTTTGCTTACCCTTTAATATTGTGCTTGCGGTCTAACTTATCCATTTGAAAGGCGTAGATGAAAATCAACGCCACAAAAACCAGGATTGAGCCCTGCTGTGCCATCCAAAAGCCAAACGGTACGCCAAAAAAACGTATTGTATTCAATGGTTGCACCAGCAAAATACTGAAAACGAGCGACACTAGCGCCCAAACTATTAAAAGGTTGCGAATCAAAGCAGTGTTTGCACGCCAATAAGACCGACTCTTTTCGCGATTCATTTTTTAGGTAAAAGCATGAAAAATGTAACAAGAATACTACCAGAAGTAGAGGTTAGGGTCTAGAAAAGTTCAAAATTCAAAATTATTTTTTTGAATTCATGATTTTGTATCTTGAATTGTCAAAGCCTCATACCAATTCTCTATGAACCTGCATATTATTTTTCCCCTCCTAACCTCCCGAAAGCATCGGGGAGGTGCCGCAGGCGGTGGGGTTCTTTCGGGAGCACCTTCATGTGGAAACGGTATCACACCCTATACCCAGGCTCATAAGCCAGCTTTATATAAAAAAAATTATGGCTAATAAAAGCAAAACTCATTAAAAAAGCGTTAAGATAGTTTTCATTTTTTTAATATTTTGTTACATTTATTAACGTAAAGTTGAAAAATCAAACAGGCTCATGTATTACACAAAAGACAACAGAGGCCAACAACTATGTACTGATCACCAGATAGATAGGCTGATTCACATTAATGCAGACAGCATTCTGGCAAGATGATTGCAGGAAGTAGCGCGTGCCAATGCGTGAATTTTGTAGACCCCGAGCGGGTTGTCGCAGGGTATTTTAAATTTTGAATTGTTTACTATGGTTCTCCAGTCAAATCCAGGTTATGAAGTTTCAATTTTTGCAGTCTGTATCATGGATGCTAATGAATTGATAAGACACTACGGGGTGGGTAACAGGGATTTTGTGCAAGTGAGCTTGCGCCAAGCGCATTTGAGCGAAATCTGTTTAGCTGGAATTAACCTAAGTCGGTCGGATTTAACTGGGGCGACTCTATCAGCGGCGAATTTACGACTCTCAAATCTGAGTGAAGCGATTTTGGCAGAAGCAAACTTATGGAGAGCCGACTTAAGCGAAGCCTTCATGGTTTGGGCAAATTTGAGCAAAGCAAATTTGATCAGAGCAAGTCTTTTTAAAGCCGACTTGCACAACGCTACTTTGGCTAAGGCAGACTTACGGTTAGCTGATTTACGCTACGCTGATCTGAGCAACACAAATCTAGAAGGTGCGGACTTGCGCTATGCTGACCTTAGCGGTGCTAAGTTGGCAGGAGCCAACCTAAGCAAAGCAAACCTGACGGGTACAAAACTCACAAAGGCAGACTTGTATAAAGTAAACTTCACTAAAGCTATCTTGTCAAGAACCGACCTGTGTCATGCCGACCTCAGCAGCATCAATTTGGATGGTGTTGATCTAGGTGAAGCAAACTTAATCGCTACGAACTTACGTGAATAACCCTCAATTAAGGTGAACTCGCAGTACCCTAGACAGTGGTATCATTCATCCATTAATGAATTTACAAGGTATGATTTTTTGAGGAGCAAACCCTAAGAGCGACTCCTCTGTTTTGACTGGAAATTGGCAACAAAAGGGAACTCCATAGTTTACTAGTGATGAAAACTTTAAATTCCCTATTGCACGATGTCCTCCAGGTTTCACCACATTTACGTTGTCAAGTTTATTTCAAAGCTTCCTTGACAGCGCTATCTCACGCAATGGAAGACTTGGTACTGGTAGGGACAGATAAGCCGCTAGTCATCGCCAATTTTCAGCAGGAGCGTTTTTATCGTCAGGAGAGCCGTCGCTATCAGCGAATTGCCCAACGGACAGATCAGGTATATATTTTAGCTGCACCAGAATCGAATTTTGCCGCAATTTCAGACCCTTATGTTACAGTTCCTTTTGACCCCAACGACACTCTAGCGCAAGAGTGGCATCTGATTATTATTGGACAACAGTATAGCGCTTGCATAGTCTGCCAAGAATATGCTTCCCCAGTAGACGCAGCATCGTTAGACCAAGCAAGACAGTTTAAAGGAATTTGGACATTTGAGCGTGAAGTGAGTACTTATGCAGCCCGACTTTTACTAGAGCGGATTGTAGGTGAACGACCGGAACTGGCTGATAAAGTAGAAATAGCGCGGCAACGTTATGGTCTAACTCAGATAAGCTCGAATCAAATAACAGCTGAGCGCGTACTGGAAATTGATGCCAGATTGTTTACTGACCGTTTGGTGACGTATTTGCAATCCAATCAATACAAGCAGCTCAAAGCCTACCGTACCATTACTAAAAAGGAGCGTCAAGAACGCCTCATTAATACGATTAGTACCGCTATCCGCCACTCTCTCAACCCAGAAGAGATTTTCCAAATTACGGTGAGGGAACTGGGTGAGGTTTTTAGTCCTTGCCGGTGTCTGCTTTACCGCTATAATGCAATTGACCAACCAGCGCCTATTGAGTATGAAGCAGTAACTGATGGTGTACCTTCTTTAAAGGGAGAAATTTGGTCTTTAGCAAAGCATGAGCTGTTTCAAGTGGCTTTGGCTGAGGATAGAGCTGTTGCCATTGCTGACACGACACAAGATTTGGGTATTCGGGGGTATCCTAAGTTAAGCGCTCAACTTCAGCGCTTTATGATTCGGTCTTGCCTTGTGGTTCCTATTCGCTATCAAGAAAGCTGGTTGGGAATTTTGGAACTGCATCACTGTGGGGTTGAACCATTAGTTTGGAGTGATTCGGACAAAGCATTAGTAGAAGCGATCGCCACCCAAGTCGGAGTTGCCTTGATACAAGCTCAAGCATACAACAACCTGGAAACTCTTAACCATCAACTGGCAGCTTTAGAGCGTACCCAAAGTAACCTGATTGCCATTGTAGGGCATGAATTGCGGACTCCGTTGTCTACAATTCAAGTGTGCTTGGAAAGTTTAGCCACCGAACCAGATATGCCGCTAGAATTCCAGGAGTCAATGCTGCAAACTGCTCTGGCTGATTCACAGCGTATGCGTCAGCTGATTCAAGATTTTCTCACTCTTTCTCGTTTAGAGGGTGGTTGGGTGAACTGGCAACTTGAACCTATCTCATTCCAGGCAAGTTTAGATCTCGTTCTCAGTAGCTTCAAAAAAAATCAATCACCCAAAAGTTTACCCCAGATTATTTTAGAGTTGCCATCTGACTTACCTTTGGTTCTAGCCGATGGGGAAGGACTCATAGAAGTCCTAATGAAACTTTTGGACAACGCCTGCAAGTTCACCAATCCTGAGGGAACAGTGACAATTCGTGCCCAAGTTCTGGGTTCCGGATTTATTGGAGTTGCGAATTCTCAAGATCAGCAAAATCATACTCATATGTTAGAAGTGGTGATTGCAGATACAGGTCGAGGAATAGAGCCAAGTCAGCTAGAAGCTATCTTTGAACTCTTCTATCAAGAAGAAGGATTCTTGCAACGTACCATTGGTGGTACTGGATTGGGTTTAGCAATTTGTCGTCAAATTATTCAAAAATTAGGGGGAAAGATTTGGGCTGTCTCTGGTGGCAAAAATCAGGGTAGTGAGTTTCACTTTACGCTGCCCATCGCACCTCGACCCGCTTAGATCATCCGCAAGATTCATTACACTGGTTTCATGCTGACAACGTATTCAAGCATACATCTAAATGTAACATTCACATCCTTCTTGCGATAGAAGTGTGGGTAAAACAAAAGCAGTTAACTTCTTGATGGGTGTTAAGCTGGTCTCAGAGGATTTCTGGTCGTTCCCAAAACAGTCCCCTTATTGACTGAGCCGGGAATCCTTTTGGGATTTCTTTTGTTTTTATCTTATTCTCTAATTTAAATCTCAAATTTACAGCTATTTTCAGGTAAATAGACCATATTTGCCGTAGGGGCACAGCAATGCTGTGCCCTTACAGTGTGGTTCAAATACGTGAAAACTGCTGTAAATAAAGTATTTGCTAGCCTTGATTGCAAACCAAAAGCCCCCCAGACATGTCTTGGAGGGCTTTATGGTTGTAAAAATAGTCCTGGCACCGAGCTATTGTCACAGGCAGCTACCGCCAACTATCGTCGCCACAGCAGCGTTTCACAACTGAGTTCGGGATGGGGTCAGAGTGGTTCCACCGCGCCATAGGCACCAGGAAACTTGTAGGGGGAAGGGGAAAGGGGAAGGGGGAAAGGGAATATTAGCTCTTATTAACCTTTACCCTTTAACCTTTAGCCATCTTCACAAAACCCTGAAGGCTGCACAGTCACGCGAATTG
>NZ_JBAHYJ020000046.1:0-241014 GCF_036697665.2 Scytonema sp. PRP1
AGCTGCAGTAACTGTGAGCAGTGAAGTCCCAAAGGAATATGATATCTACCTTGGGGATGCACGCAATTTAGGGAAGGCAGGCGAACTTAATGTCACCGCTCGCTCTATACTTCTAGACAACCAAGGAAAACTGACATCTGAAACTGACACAGGTCAAGGCGGAAATATTAACCTACAAGTGCGGGACTTATTACAGCTGCGCCGCAACAGTCAAATATCCACCAATGCAGGCAAAGCACAGGGCTTTGGTGACGGCGGTAATATCACCATCAATGTTCCTAATGGCTTCATCGTCGCCAAACCCCAAGAAAACAGCGACATCACCGCCAATGCTTTCATGGGTTCTGGTGGCAGAGTTCAAATCAACGCTACTGGTATTTTTGGCATAGCACCGCGTAGTCGAGAAGACTTGGCGAGACAATTGAGAACTGACGACCCAACCAAACTAAATCCGCAAAACCTTTTTACAAACGACATTACCGCAATTTCTCAGACCAACCCGACTTTAGACGGAGTGGTAAATATCAATACACCAGAAGTTGAGATCAACCGTGGACTCATCAACTTGCCTGTGGAAGTTGAGGAACCGAGACTGGCACAACGCTGTGATGTAGCTCCACAAAATCAAAGCGAATTCATTATCACCGGACGCGGCGGCATACCATCCAACCCTAGGGAAATTCTTAGAAGCAACAATGTGCACGTAGATTGGGTGTCTTTGGATGGGGATGCAAATTATTCTTCTGGTGCTTCAAGCAGGGAAACGCAAGAGCGCAGAAGTAGAAATAATACACAAAATAACAAAAATATCAATACTGCACCAAATGAGATTGTGGAAGCACAGGGTTGGGTGGTTGATAGGAATGGTGATGTGATTTTAGTGGCTCAAGCACCCACTATGACACCTCATGGTCCGTGGTTCAATTCTGCATCTTGCAATGGTGGTTAGGAACACAAATTCATTGATATCCAATTTTTGGGTAAGGGCACAAGGTTTTGCCCATTGGTGTCTAAGGCAAGAACCTTATGATTCAATACGGTTCAGTTAAGGTTGATGTGTCAAAAATCACGTGTGTAGAGACGCGACGCCAGTCGCCTGCGGAGGGAAACCCTCCTGCAGCGCTGGCTCGCCATGGCGCGTCTCTACATTCTGTTCCTGATAACGGTTGTGGTCTTATCTGAACCGTATTGCCTTATAAAGGCACACAATTCTCGCTCTACCCCACCCCGGTTTTGTCTTGCGCCAAAACCGCCCCTCCCCTTAGCAAGGGGAGGGGATCAAGGGGTGGGGTCAAATCAACGTGATTGTTGACACGCATCGGCAAAGAACAACCCCTACGGAGGTTATGAATTTTACAAGTTATTTAATCCACATTCCTTAGTAAGCGGTTTCGGCGATCGCAGTTGTGAAACTTGCGCATCTCATCAAGAAATATTTAGACTAGTCTAACACCAGTCTAATAATAATTATGGAATCAGTAGGCTCATACGAAGCAAAGACGCACCTTCCAGCGCTCCTTGAACGAGTCGCTAAGGGAGAAGAGTTTGTGATTACAAAGCACGGAGTCCCCATTGCGCGACTTGTTCCCGTGGATCAAAACCAACAGCGTGACGTTCGCTCAGTGATTGAAGAGTTAAAGCAGTTCCGCAAAGGGCACACTTTGGGAGGACTCTCGGTACGAGAGATGATTAATGAGGGCAGACGATGAATTTTGTTCTTGACTGCTCAATAGCCATAGCATGGTGCTTTGAGGACGAAGCAACAGAATTTACCGACTCAGTACTTGAGGGGCTTGCCCAAGGAAGTGCAAAAGTGCCATCTATCTGGTTTCTGGAGGTTGCAAATCTCCTAGCGATAAGTGAACGAAGGGGACGAACCAATCAGGCAAAGATAACTCAATTCCTCCGACTGTTAAGCAGTCTTCCCATTACCGTTGATGCAAAAACTGCGGAGAAGGCATTTACTGACGTGCTTACCCTTCGCGAACCCATAAGCTTACCTCGTACGATGCAGCATATTTAGAGCTTGCGCTGCGTGAAGGATTAGCTCTTGCAACACTTGATGAAGAACTCAAAAGAGTTGCCAACAAGCTTGGTGTCACCACACTGTGATTAGAATTGGTGGTTGCTTGTCCTTGAAATAAATAAACCGCACTACGCCGAAGACGCATGCCCAAAGGGCTTTAGGCGCAGAAAACGCAGAGGAAGAGAGAACAAAGAGTTTTTTGCGTAAGTCTTGCATTGTTCTTGCCATTTGAAGATTGGCTGTGACATACTCAAAAAAAAGTACGGTTATTTGGTAGGATTAGTGTAATTAAACGTGAGTTCGATGACCTCTCCCACCCAACCTCCCTCTCCTACAAGGAGAGGGAGGAGCTATATAAAAATGGGATTTTTAAGCCTCTCCCCTACAAGGGGAGAGGTTTGGAGAGGGGTCAAATCAGGATACATCAAACTCATGTTAATTAAGAATCGACTCCAAAATTTCGTGCGTTAACGGGTGTTGAAAAAGAAAAGCCGATCTTGAACTAGGAATGAACAATGCTAAAAGACGCACAAGGACTTGAAGTTACAACAGACTCAAAAGAGACGATCGCAGCCATAGACTGTTTCATCGAACAAGCCCTCAGCTATGGTAAGGATGCTGAAGCTTGTATCTTACGAGGAATTGCCGCAGATCCAAGCTGTGCATTGATTCATGCCTATGCAGCTGCTCATTACCTCTGTCAAGAAAACGCTACAGCTTGGAAGCAAGCTACGCCCCATTTACAAACAGCTCAACGGTATTTAGCAAAGATCACAAAGCGAGAGCGGTTATACATACAAGCGATCGCCGCTTGGGCTTCTGGAGCAATTGACTGGGCGATCGCCCTACACGAGACTCTTGCTGAAGACTTTCCCACTGACTTGATCTCGGTTCAACAGGGACAGTATCACTACTTCTATTTGGGCGATAAAGAAAGATTGCTCAAAATTGCGGAAAAAGTTCTTGCTGCTAATCAGGAAAATCACTATCTGTACGGTATGCTGGCGTTTGGTTTGGAACAGTGCCATCGGCTGACACAAGCCGAAGCAATGGCTCGAATCGCAACGACTCTCAATCGTCATGATCCTTGGGCGCATCATGCTATTGCTCATGTAATGGAAACTCAAGGACGAGTGGATGAAGGCATTGCTTGGATGGAAACCCATGCTGACACTTGGCAAAACTGCAACTCTATGCTGTATACGCACAACTGGTGGCACGTGGCGTTGTACTACCTAGAACAAGGGGATGAACAAAAGGTGTTGACGCTGTACGATACTCATGTATGGGGACGCGCCGAGAAAGAATCTCCCAAAGACCAAGTGGGGGCGATCGCCCTACTGTTACGCTTGGAGTTGCGTGGTGTTAATGTCGGCGGACGTTGGCACGAGTTGAGTGCATATCTTTTTCCGCGCCTTCACGAACACGCATTGCCGTTTCAAGACTTGCATTATATCTATGCACTGGCAAGAGCAGGACGTAGCGAATGGTTGCTTGAAATGCAACTGAGTATGCACAAACACGCTACTACTGTCAATCCCTACTTACGGCAAAACTGGTTTCTTTTGGCAATTCCAGCGGCGAGAGGTCTGGTTGCTCATGCAAAAGGTGACTGGTTAGAGGCGATCGCTCAACTAAAACCTGTCTTGCCTCTATTACATAAGATTGGTGGAAGCCATGCTCAGCGAGCTTTGTTTGAACAAGTTTATTTAAATGCTTTGTTGCGAAGTGAAAAGCACAGTAGAGTTCATTGCACAATTGCTTGAGACCAATATAGTTTGTCTCTAGAACAGCTGTAGAGACGTAGCATGCTACGTCTCTACATAGGGCGGGTGAGGACAGTCATCAAGAATAGTGCAAGATATCCATAATTTACAATACCGATTCAGCCGACACCGCATTATAAATTTCCGCAAGTACACTGTAATCTTCCAACTTCACTGCTGCAAAACGCTGAACTCCCACTTGTTCCATCGCGGCTTGTAGTTCTGCATTTGGCTGAAGTAGAGCAAACTGAAGCTGCTTAATCACAGATGCACCCAGACGCTGGGATACGACCAAAGGCGGCATAGGACAAGGTCCAAGCACTTCCACAACTTGCAGATGAGCAGATATTTCCGGAAACTCGCGCAGTTCCTGCTCTAAGACAACACTGTCAATTGCTGCACAATCTACGAACCCGTCTGCCACCCACCGAATTGAACGCTGGTGAGAACCTGATTGTATTGCCTTGCTAAAAAAGTTTTTGGGATGTCCGCCTTGAATTAACCGATAGCGCAGCAAATTGTAGCCGCTGTTGGAACCTGGGTCATTGTAGCAGACTGTTTTAAGAGCCAAATCCTCAAAGTTTGCCAAGTTGCTGGTAGCATTCACAATCACATCTGAAAAGTAAATGGGACGGTTTTGATAGCGCGGTGCTTGCATCACTGGAGCAACCAACGCTTGCAACTGATGTGGGACAACTTGGCAATACCGAATCAAAGGTAATCCACAGATGAATACCAGATCCACTTGGTCTTTTAAGAGTACCGGGTCTTCTAATGGGTCGCATTCACCTTGATAAAGCTGTGTTTCAACTCCCAAGAGGCGACCCAAATAAGCCAAAATGGTTTCGTAGAAATTAAACCAGTTGGGAGCTAGGTAAGACACAGCCTTCATCTGAGTTAATCGAGTAACTTGCGGCTGGTGGGATGCCATTTGTCTCCTGCAACGCCTTGATGAATGGAAACTAACACTAGCTTGCGGCAAGCCCTATGAATACGCAAGAACACCAAACTGAGTAACGTCAGTAACCCAATCATCAAAACTGTTCCATAAGCCTTGCTGTACCACCAAAACCGCACAAGCAGTGCTGTACCCAGTTGTACAGGCTCCCATAAACGGGAAGTTACACTCTTTGAATCGTCGATACTGACAACCAAGGATGTTGCTCTATTCGCCATTGCCATTTTCATTACTGCTCCTTTAACACCCTACCTAAGCTACTCAATTTTGCAGTTAAACTACGGTAATTGGATAGATTTAGTGGTATTTGTAAGCAATATCTCATAGCTTGCTGAAAAAAGCAAGATCTCAGGCTAATGGCTACTGAAAAATGTATGTATTTTGAAAACTTTAAATACTTATAGCTAAAATTAGAACCCCTCAACCTCTGTTGCGGAGTTCACCCAAGACGACTTTTGTCCTACTTTTGTCCTCTACATTCTGAATATGTTGATGAATTAGAATCTCAAACCAACGCCACCTTGTAACGAGAAAGCGGTACCGCCGTCACGGACAGCGTCAAAGGCAATGATAGCGTTCCCAAAAATCACCGTATTGCTATTTGGAACAACGTAATCAACTCCTGGTTGCAGGGCAAAACCAATTTTATTGCCAACTGGGGAAGGTGTATCACCGCCAGCTAAAACAACGCCAGCTCCTATGTAGGCATCAGTTTGCCAGTTGATGGGGTAGTCGTAGGAAACTGTTGGCACAAGGGCGACATTTGAACCAATGAAAGCCTGAGCGCGGAAAGAAACGGGAACTTCAAGAAGCTTGTAGCGGGCAGCAATTACTCCTCCAACTCGCGCACCATCTGCAAAACCAACTGCTGGACCAACGCCGACATAGCTACCATATGCGACTTGAGCTTGTGCTGGTTGGGTAAATTGAGCAAAGCTAAAAACTGAACCAGCTAAAACAAGTGATACTAAGTACTGAAGACGCTTCATTTCCCCGCTCCTCACACAATGGCTGAGTTAATTGTAGATTTTATAGTTAATAGTACCTTCTGTTAGTCAGAAGTCATCATTTGCTCCTGCTCCCGATATCTACGGGCAACGAGGATGAATACCTCCTTGAGTACAAATGTAAGCGATTTGCCTGGGATCTAAATTTTTGACTTGAGTGAAATCCACTCCATCGACAACAGCAGATTTTGCCCCTATAGCTGGGATTTGGACAAATTGCTCTGCTTGGTCTTGTTTGCTAGGGGAAAGAATTGCTCCCTGAAAATCGGCTCCTGTGAGATTCGCGCCCCTTAAATCTGCAAGGCTCAAGTCGGCGTTTCGCAAGTTAGCATTTTCCATGTTCGCAGAGCGTAAAATAGCATTAGCAAGGCGAGTGGCGTTGAGGTTGGCATTGCTGAGATTGGCATGATCTAAATAAGCTCCTGTCAGGTCTGCTCCTTGCCAATCGGTTTTGGTTAAGTTGGCGAATGACAATTGCGTTCCTATTGCAATCACGCGACCTAGACGAGCAGCATACAAATCCGCGTCTTTCAACTGTGCATTGCTCAAGTCGGCTCCTGTCAGGCTGGTATTTTCCAGCACAGCACCTTCCAAATCGGCTCCCTCTAGCTGAGCGCTACTGAGGTTAGCACCAGTTAAGCGTGCGTTGGATAAGTTAGCTTTGTTGAGAATGGCGCGGCTCAAATCAGTACGAATCATCAAAACACGGCTGAGGTTAGCTTCAGTGAGATTTGCTTGCGTCATCCGTGCTTGGGTTAAATCAGCAATCCAATCGTCGTAAGTATCCCAGCGACCATCCTCGCCTCCTCCCCGGAAACGACTCCCTTTGAAACTGCCAAAGGATAGGTTTGCGGATTTGAACCTAATTCCCCATAAATCAGTTTTATCTAGTACCAAGTTGAACGAGCTTTGCTGTGAGCCGTTTTGACCTAAGTTGATATTGCTCAGATCTAAACCATTGGCTTGACCGTTGTAGACAGCCAAAATCTTATTCATCACACGCTGATTTGCTTGCAACTGCTTTTGTAGCACTTGTCGTGGTAAGGCTTTGCTGCCTCTTGCTGGGTCTAATTCGCCAGTCAGGTACTGATTCATGTGTTTTAAATCAGGCATGGCATTCGGTCCGATGCTAACCAAAGCTTGCTGAATCGTTTCAACTAAGATAGGGTTGGTTTCCTTAGACAGCAAGTTGACAAGGTATTGAGTTACCTGGGGGTCATTGAGAGTACCCATAGCCAAAATTGCTTTCTGGCGTTCGTCCTTTGTCGCTGTTGAGTTGGGAGTTAACTGTTTGATCAGTGTAAGAAACTGCTGGCTGTTGCGCTGCTCGATAGCACGTTGATTTTGCTGAGCTTGAATGTATATTTGAGTACCTACTAAAAGTGCTAAAACTGCACTCATGCTCAGGAGTGCAACTGCGGTCAGCGTTTGGTTTGGATTTTGTTGCGTCCACTGCCATACCTTGGAATGCTCCGAGCTTGGCTCTTCTGGAGTGAGCACAATGGATGCGATCGCCGCTTCTTCATCTGGTTCGCTCAACGGAGATTGATGCTTGGTATCTTTATGTGGCGATGTAAATGGTTTGGTGGCATCTATCGTATAAGTCCTTGCCAGCCTGTCGTGCAGTGCGCGGCGGTTTTGCTGCCAGGGGAAGCCAGTTGCTTCTAACACAAGCATAATTGTCGCCAAGCTGGTAAAACCACCTAAACTGGGAAACAAGAAGCTGTTGCGCCACAGAAAATAAGCGATCGCCGTCGGCAAACCCCAACGACCGAGTCCTTCTCGCACGAGAACGGCTTTGAAACCTGGCGGTTTACCAAGATCGTTGACAACTTTAATCCCAAACTGACGTTTCCCCAGTGTGCTTCCAGTTTTCGCTAGTAAATATAATTGCCAGCCCGAAACTGTCAGGGGTGCGAGCAAGGCGATTGTCCATAAAAAATTCGTGACTGATGCTACATTCCGGGTTCCGTAGCTGACAGGCAAAGCGAGTGGGCGGGCGATCGTTCGTTCGGTTTGTACTAACAAAGGGTTGAGCGGCGATCGATCCAAATCGCTTCTAGAGTTGGCATATGCACCGATACCAAAGGGCACTAATCCACTGGCAACCACCAGTGTGATTTCTACTGCCCAAGCGGCAATGCGCCTAGTTGCTAAAGGCAATGAGTTAGATTTTCCCGGTTCTTTAGCTTGACTAGATTGATTCGTTCTCCTCACACCTGGGGTTGCCATTGGATAATTCCCTTTAACTTTATTTCTACGCCACTCTCTGCACGTTTAAAAATAAACTATTGCTTTTTTTGAGAGTTATTAGATACCAAAAATTTGTATCCAAGGTACACTAATATTGCCAATAGTGCCAAACTGATCGCAGCAGCGACGAGTTTCAGGACTGCTTGCAGTATGGCAAACCCCAACAGCAAAGCTGCACTAGAAACTATAACCTTTTTCACGACTGACAGATTGTTGAACCAAGTCACAAATCGCACCAAGCGATGCTCCAAGCTTGCAAAACCAAACTCAGAGGACTTGACTCTTTTTTGTGACGGTGTGATCACATACGAGCTATTAATCTCTGCCTCTAGCTTTTCGAGGCGACGCTTTAAGTCTTCTTCTGGTTGAGGATTCATTTGTTTCTACCTTAGCTTAAACACTCTTATGAACAACGAACCAACAAAATCCCTTTGTTGATACTTTCTAGCGTGATTTTAGCGAATACCTTTGTTTGATAGACCGCTGTTGGTAGTTAGACAAGCTTTTTGTGTTAGCTTTGCCTAAAAAATTTATAAAGAACAACTCAGAACTCAGCTTTAGTTCTGTGCAAGTGGGTGATAATACTGCCCTGAAGACCTGGCTGCTTGTAGACGAAAGCAATACTAAAATTTTCTTCCTTGTTGAAACTCCATCCCTTTATAGGTGGAGTCATTCTGAGTTTTTAGCTGACATTCTGACTCCTTTTATTTTTTTTAATATTTAACCATATAGGAATTCATCTGCCCAAGAAAAATTTATAATATTTAGTTTGGAACAAAGACAATTTGTTATCGTCTTTTCACTTTAAGATATGTGTATCAATAATTGCTATAAAAAACAAACCAAGCATAACAATAAAACAATAATATGAAGAATATGAAGATGCGTACGCGATTTCAAGTTGTTCCCGCATCATTAGCGATCAGTTTGGTTCTGACCAATGCTCATTTAGTAGAGGCACAAGTTGTGCGAATTAATTCTAATTTGCAGAAAGATCCGCTGATTGTAAATGGTACATCTGGGGGAACACTCCAAAGCAACTGTGGCAACATTGCCCCTAAACCCAATCAAGTTATCCAGGTGACAGAATCACTGCCTTACCTACGATTAACAGTTGAAAGTGGTGGACAACCTACTTTATTAATTGATGGTCCAGGTGGACGCTTCTGTGTGCTAGCAGATAGCTACTCTGGAGGCAAGCCAGAAATTTCTGGTTATTGGCAGGCAGGAAACTACTCTTTATATGTAGGAGACTTATCCAAAGGACAGCATAACTATAGTCTATCAATTTCGCAACAAAAGACACCTAAAAATAAATAAACACTTATCAACCGGGCTTGATCAGCTAAAAGACATTAAAATAGCACCATGCTCGTAGGTCGCCCTCTGGCTAACGGTTGACACTCAACAGTTAACAGTGAACAGTCTACACAATAAAGCAATGCAACTTTTTTGTGGAACAGCTTATAAGTTATTTGTTGGTCAAAGTGTTTTGATGCAGTATCGATCGCGCCCCTGCTGCTTTGCTTGGTAAAGTGAGCGATCCGTTGCTGCAATTAAGGCTTGGGGCGAACTGTTGTCACTGGGAACAGTAGTGACAATGCCCATACTCACGGTGACGTAATCTGCTACATTAGAACCAATGTGGTCTAACTGAAGCTGGCGCACTTGGTTTTGAATAGTTATCGCCACATGAACCGCGCCTTTGTGATCAGTGTTAGGCAAAATTACGGCAAATTCTTCACCACCGTAACGTGTTACCAAATCTGCTGGGCGTTTAACGGAATGGTTGATTGCCTCAGCAATTTGCACTAAACATGCATCTCCCGCTGGATGACCATAAGTATCGTTATAGCGTTTGAAAAAATCAATATCGCACAAAATTAACGATAGCGGTTTTTGTTCGCGTGCTAATTGGTTCCACTGTTGCTGTATGTACTCATCAAAGCGGCGACGGTTGGCAACTTGAGTGAGCGCATCAATTTTCACAAGGCACTCTAAGTGTTCGTTTGCTTGTTGTAGTTTTTGGTAAAGTTCTGACTGCTGAATGGCGATCGCCAAATGATTTGAAATTTGGCGCAGTAAATCAACTTCTTCGCTTTCCCATTGACGGTAGTCATCACAAGCGTGAACAATGAGCAAACCCCATAATTTTCTTGCTGGAGATTTGAGGCTTGTTGTGGCAGTTCCTTGGTGTTGAATAATGGGGATAACAACCTTGGATTTAACGCCTAATTTCTGCATCAATTCCGTCAAACAGTTGCTCCACTCATCTTCGCTTGTATCAGGAATCACCCGCGACTGTCCGTGCCAGTAAAACTCATAACAATCGGATGGAAAACATTTGTCGCAGAAGCTAAGCCCTAGTGTTGGGGAGACAGAACGTACTGATTCTTGGATGACAACTCCCGAACCATCTGGATTGATCTGAAAAATTAACACTCGATCAACCTCAAGCATTTGACGCACTTTAGTCACTACTGTGGTGAGAATTTCATGCAAATCAAAAGATTTGTGAATTTGCTGGGCAACCTCACTCAGTAACCGTTCGCGCTGCATTTGCCTTTGCAAAGCTTGCTCAGTTCGTTTGCGTTCGCTGATATCTACAATCAAACCATCACAAATAATGTCTCCATTTGCCTGTCGGGAGGAGCGGTTAATGATTTGAATCCATTTGATCTGTCCAGAAGGAACTTGAATGCGTCCCTCCCACGTGTGAGGTTGCAGCGTTTGCAGCATCGTCTCAATCGCTGTGTGCAAAGAACTGGCATCATCAGGGTGGATAGCAGCCAGAATGAAATCTTTTCCCTGCTGGAAGGACTCTAGTGCCATTTCAAACAGTATTTGGAAGTAGCGACTGAGGTAGAGGCATTCAACTGAGCCATCCAGCCGATGCAGCACTTTATAAATGATGCCGGGAAGGTTTGCTGCTAGCCTCTGAAATCTGGCTTCGCTCTCCTGTAGCGCCGCTTGCATACGCTGAGTTTCTGTGGTGTCCCGAAAAACGATCACCCCACCTTGTACCTGACCAAAAGCGTCGCGAATTGGGGTCGCCACATCATCAATTAAGCGTTCTTTGCCCTGTTTTGTTCGCAACTGACATTGCTTGGGCAACTCAAAAGGGATACCCTCTTGCATGGCTAACAATACTGGATTTTCAATTGCTTGCCCCGTCTGTGCATTATATAGTTCAAGCACCTGATTGACTGGCTTGCCCATCGCTTCTGTTAAGAGCCAGCCTGTGAGAGCTTCCGCGACAGGGTTCATAAAGGTGATGCGACCTTCTTGATCAGTGGTTATTGTGCCATCGCCGATGCTGTTTAAGGTCGATGTTAGCCATTGCTGTGTTGCTTGTAATTGTTTTTCTAATTGACAACGATGCAAAGCTGTGGTAATTGTGGTATGAAGCTCGGCGCGTTTGAAGGGTTTAGTTAGATAGCCGTAGGGATCGGTGGCGATCGCCCGCTCTATGGTTTGATCATCGGTGTAAGCAGTCAGATAAACAACCGGGATTTTGAACTGATTGCGTATTCTGGCGGCTGCTTCAATACCATCAATTTCACCAGGCAGCCGTATATCCATAAGTACCAAATCTGGTTTGAGTGTTCCGGCAAGACCAACTGCCTTGTCACCAGAACCAATATTTGCTACCACGGTATACCCAAACTTCTCTAAAGCAGATTGAATATTCCAGGCAGCCACCCTCTCATCTTCAACTATCAAAATGCCTGCCATATATGGCTTTTGTTACAATGCCAGCCTGCGATTTTACATTTTATCTTATTTTCTCATCATAGATTTTTATATATATTTACAATTCATAATTCTTATGTGAAATCGAAGTTCGCCTACAAGGGAGGGGCTAAGAGCATTGGTGTCAACAATCACGTTCAAACCTTTATTCCACGTTGATTTGACCCCACCCCTTTATCCCCTCCCCGCAAGCGGGGAGGGGACGTGAAGCGCAGCTTTACCGGGGTGGGGTTCTTACGCTAAGAATAAGTATTTAACCGGGCTTGATAAGCTGAAAATCCTATAATTTGTATAGTGATTAACAAAACATGGGTATGGGATTTAACTCTTCTTCTTTGAGTGGTGCAGGTAACCAACCCAGTTTCACAGGAACGTCATAGAGTCTTCCAGGAGCAAATCTGGGCCAAAAGTGGCGCATTCCGGGGACAATCACCTTAACCACGTTCAACCCAATATCAGGGCGGGTTTGGTCAAGGATAAGGGTTTCCATACCGTGTTTGGCGACAATGTCCACACAGGTGAGAACGTCTTGCCGTAAATCATCGCTCCACAGGTAGGGATAATCTGCATAGACTTTTGCTGGGGTGTTCTGATCAGGGGCAAGATAAGGCTGGTTTTCTACAGTGACATTTTTCATCCAGTATTCCATGTCTGGGTCGTCAAACTGGACATCATTTGGTTGATTGAGAACGACCACATACATTTGGTTCAATTCAGTAACTGCCCGGAGGATAGCAATTTTGGGGTCAAAATGGGTACCAAAACCCATCAGAATTTCTTCTGCTGTTTGATCTAATGTTTTATCAATGCGTCGCGCGAGAGCAGCAAATGAGGGAATTCCTAGGTCGTTAGTAATATCTATGACCCAGAGGTGATAGTTTTGTGTGTTGTAATAGTCCCGCAAAGCTTGGAAATACGGCTCGTCAAAACTGTCTAAATCGACACCAGGTCTTTGCACGCGGTTGTACCACCACACCGCCACGCTGTCTCGTTCAACCAATTCCATAAACCCTTGTAAAATTGCCTCTTCCAAGGTATTGCCGGCAGCATTTCCGTTAGAATCTCCCTTGCAGAAGCAATGGTCATCTGGAAGAGGATAATCGTAATAACAGTAAGCTGTTGGCACATATTTAAACGTTTGGTTGGTGAGTGACCAAACGGGTGTCCACTCGATTTCTCGCTGTTGATCAAAGGGTTGAGGTATCCAAGCAAAATTGGTATGTTGTTGAGAGTTCAAGGTTTCCCGGTTTTGGTACTGGGTAGCACTGTACTGCATACAGTCATTGGGGTGAATTGCTACGGAACCCAATTCGGTATAAATCCTTTTGATACGGATTTCATCTCCGGTGAAAATACCAGAATAGCGCTCAATCGCTTCGCAAAAACCACTAGCTTTTGATTGTTGGTCAGTTTTCCCTTTACCAGCACTCTTGTGCCTTAAATTCAGGCGCAGTTCAGTTAAATTATCTAGTTTTCCTTCGCCATTCTTATGAATCGCAGTGTAAACTTGAATCAGGTCGTTGTTCCCAATCTCAACTTTAGGTAGAGCGCTAACGACTCCGGTAATCGGGCTGATGTGATAAGAATATTTTTTCAAAGTCTGCTCTGGGGATAAACTGCGATGTCCGCCATCAGCAGTGAATTGCTTCTTGTGGCTGTTGAGTACAATCGGCTTTGGTTTTTGAGAGTCCAAATCCACAGAAACACCACAGACTGGACATTGAGGACGCTTCACCAAAGTATGCTCTTGCAGTGATAATTTTGCTAAATCAAAGGTGAGTATCTTACCTTCTAATTGTGGATGCGTCCCCCGTGCGATCGCTTTTGCAATTTCCATCGCCGCCCAATTGACCCCAATTGCCAAACTACTGGGGAGAATTCCACGGGAGGTAGGAAAGGGTGTGGTAATTTTCTGTTGATGCTGTACCGCCGTTTCCACTTCCCGATTTCCCCGTAGGCGATGAGCAAGACATTCCCAACATCCAGTTTGGTTGGGAATAAACAACGGTCCGAGCCAAATTACACTACCAACAGGTTTCGCTAACAGCCAAGGTTTTTGATTGTCCAAAGCTTTTTTGTTAAATTCATCCAGATTCACTTGCAGGTAATCGTCGGTTAGGACAACTGTAAAATCCCCCGCTTGATCAACCTGGAGGTTTAGTACTTCCAAAGCAGAAACAAAAGAGTCACTCTCGACTGCACCGCAGGTAATAACAGAAACTTTAGTATTTTGTAGTTTGTGAACAGCGACTCTAGGGTGTATATCCAGCCCACTCCAAAATGCTGCTTCTGAATCGTTCAGAGTATAATCTGCTTCTGTCAAGTAGCCTTTGCTTTCTAAGTAGACTAATGCATGGTAGATTGCAAGAATAGATACTTCGGCTTTTAGCTGTTGCACTATTTCATCAACCGTATGGCGACCATCCAGTAACGGCGCTAGTTGCACGTAAAGGCGACCACGCAGAGCAAAATGTCCTTGCTCACTGAGTAGATAAACTGTTTCTGGTTCTACGACTTCAACGTGGAAATGGGGTTTAAACTGGGGTTTGTTATACATGATGATTGTTTGAAGACGCGCTGTTTGAAGCGTCTCTACATTGTTTTCCTGATAAGGGTTCTGGTCTCATCAGCAACCGTATTGGGGTATTACGGCGGATGAGTTAATTGGGTAGACAGGGGAGAGCGCTGTAGGGGCACAGATCTTTGCTCATGCGTGTCAACTTAAGTTAAAACCCTTCTAAAATCTCGTTTCCAGGTCGAAGCTGGAAATGCCCTTGAAGCGGCAGAGCCGCTCAATTGGGAGGCAGAGCCTCCCAAGGCTGCATTCCCAGCCTGAGGCTGGGAACGAGGCAACAGGGCAGAGTGCTGTAGGGGCACAGCAATGCTGTGCCCCTACCATGTGGTTTGTAGTTTATGCAACTGAGAAGCGCTGTAAGTACAAACCCACAGCAAAACCAGCCAGTTTATCTAACTGGGGAAGTTAATTAAGTCAGTGGCTGAAATGAAACATTGTATGCAATCTTTATTCGTAGTAAGCGCTTTAGCGCTCTAGACAAGCGGCTCAAGCGCTTACTACAAACTTGCGTTTCAAGTGTCAGTCTCAAAGACTGAAAATGTAATACATTGCTGGTAGCACACGCCACTACAGGCAATCAGCAGCAGGGTAAACACATAATACATAATGAAGAACATATAGCAGTGGGCTGCACAGTATTGAGATTTACTTCTTCATAAGTGTTCTTTCCATTCACAGCATCAAGCACTTCCTCAATAGTGAAATGATAGCCGCGCTCATCAGCCAGTTTGACAGATAGCTTTATCAAGCTTTCTGGACTAGTTGCGGCTTTGAGTTGCTCTTGCAGTAAATAGTCCCGCAATACTTCTTCGTAGAACAGTTCAAGGTCAGAATTTGTCTTGGTTAATGTTGCACTAGTCATATTTTTCTACAAAAAAAGGAAAATTAGTGTTAAAAATGTAGGACTAACACATTGACAAAAATTTTCTAAGATGTGGTTAAGTCTCTACTGATGCTCATTCGCGAAGTTAAGCTTGCAAGCTAACGTTGTTGTATTCTACCAGCACTTTAATTACCAAAAGAAACGATAGAACCCGCATTCCTTTTGTGCGATCGCTATCTCTGTAATGTGTCAGTACTGAACCCAAAATTCCCAATTTTTTGAGTCCTAGCAACGGATTCACGGTTACTTACTTTGAGGAAATCGAACTTTAAACCATGTTACCTCGCCCCGCTCTAGCTCAAGAGAGCCTGTGAGTTGTTCAACAAACATCATGACTAGCCTCAACCCCATTGAGGCGTTTTGCTCAAAGTCAAAATCGGGAGGAAGGCGATCGCCATCATTGCCCACTTTTAGCTCAATCCAGCCATCAGCTAGACAAGTCAAGAGGATGTAGATATGCCCAGAACTACCTTGTAGAAAGCCATGTTTCAGAGCGTTGGTCATTAACTCATTGAGCAGCAATCCGCAGGGAATAGCCTGGTCAAGACTAAGGAAAACCGGATCGCCTTCAAAATTGAGCATTACCTTGCTGGCAAGAGATTCGTAGTTTGCCAACAAATCACCTGTCAGTTGTTGAACGTAGCCGGCAAAATCGATTCCGGAAAAGTCGTTAGCCCGGTAGAGGTTTTCGTGCACCAGCGCCATTGAACTGACGCGATTGCAGCTATCCTCCAAAGCGCCTTTGGCTTGTGGATCGCTCAGGCGATCCATCTGAAGCTCAAGCAAACTGCAAATGACATACAGGTTGTTTTTGACCCGGTGGTGAATTTCTGCTAACAAAACTTCTTTTTCTTGCAGTGAGTCTCGCAGTCGGTCTTCGGCAAGTTTGCGATCGTTAATAACAATGTCTACTCCATCCACAATAATATCCCCGTTCTCATTCCTGAAATACCAGGCGTTGTCTTGAATCCAGGTCACCTTGCCTTCAGGTGAAATGAGGCGGAACTCGACGAGATACTCCTGTTCAAGGGTTTGTTTGGCAACTTCAATTGCGGCTGAAAACTTGTCGCGGTCGTCTGGGTGAACCATTGCCAATATCTTTTCTGGATCATTCATCATCTCATCGGGGTCGATTCCCATTAGGGTTCGATAGGCAGGGCTAGCATAGGGAATGGAGAACCTGCCATCTGCATGGAAGATGTTGCGATAGACTCCCCCCGGAATATTGGCAATGATGTTTGCCAAACGTTCTTGGCTTTCGCGCAGGGCAATTTCTGCTCGTTTGCGTTCTGTGATGTCTTCGGCAAACCCTAACAAAAACTGTGGATTTCCTTGCTCGTCGTAAATACCGACTTTTTTGGCGCGGACAATCTTTGTTTCCCCCTGCTTTGTGCAAATCATCCCTTCAAGGATTTCCACCGCCTCAGAGGTGGCTAACACTTCCCGGTCTTGAGCAGTGCAAAAATCTGCATGCTGTGTTGTGAATACCTCATAAGCAGTCTTACCTAAAACATCCTCTGCTGTGTAGCCCATCAACTCAGTACAGGCGGGGTTCCAAAGCACAAAGCGGAGATTGCTGACTTGTTTAGTGAAGACAGCAATGGGCAAATGATCTAAAACCGATTGCAGGAAATTACGAGTCTCCACGAGTTGCATTTCTGTCCGTTTGCGTTCCGTGATGTCAGTAATCAGAGCAAACCATCCCCTAACCTGAGATTGAGCATCAAATTCTGGGATGAGGATTCCAGAAATGTAGCGACTGCCACCCAATCGATAGGGTACTTCAGATTCATAGTATACCGTCTCCCCGGCAAGCACCCGCTCGTTATATTGCTGAATCGCACTATAGGCAGCTTCACCAACAAACTCCCTTAAAGTTCTACCGTAGATTTCATCCCGGTTGCACCCAAACCACGCTTCATAGGTCTTGTTGACAAACCGATAGCGTTGCTCTCGGTCGAGGTAGCAAATGCACACTGGTAGAGAATCGGTGATTAAGCGCAACTGTTCCTCACTCTGGCGCAGCGCTATCTCTGCTTGTTTGCGTTGGGTGATATCCATATAAACAGATGCAACCCCGTAACTCTCCAAGGGAATTGGGGCTGACGTCAAGCTGATCCAAGCAATTTCACCATCGGGCTTAAACACGCCCATTTCCACATCTCGAACAACCCGTTGCTCGGTTAGCGCTATCATACCGGCATATTCAGAATTAGGCTTCGGGCTACCGTCCGGGTCGATAACCTGCCACTCAGGACCGTTATACCACCGCTGACAATGTTCAATAGCAGAAACGCCAAAAATTTCCTCAGAAGCTGGGTTGACTTCAACCACCTTGCCTTTGGGGTCGGTAATAACAATGCCGATAGGTAGGATATCAAACAGGGTTTTGTACTTCTGTTGACTGGCGCGTAACTCTTCCTCCAAGCGTTGGCGTTCGCTAATTTCCCTGGTCAACTCGGCAGTTCGTTCTACCACCCGTTGCTCAAGTTCTTGGCTCAAAGCCTGATACTTTGCCTGACTCTGGCGCAATTCCTCCTCAGTTTGCTTAATTCGTGTAATATCTGTTGCCGTAGCGAGTACCTGCTGCGGAGAGCCATCAGCATTTCTGCTTAAAATTACATTATGGCTATACAGCCAAATCCACTCTCCACTAGCATGACGCATTCGATACTCAATTTCTACAACCTCCCCATCTTTGGCTTTTGCAAGTTGCTTGAAAACCTCAGCCACTTTGACCTTATCGTCAGGATGGATAAGGGTTTGCACAAATGCTGTTCCCCCAGCCTGAACAGTTTCAACAGAGTAACCCAGAACTTCACTCAGCTGCCGATTTGCATACACATTGCGTCGTTCACACAGATCATAGACATACAAAATTGCTGGCATCAACTCAGCAATCTGCTCAATAAATCGCTGCTTCTGTTGCAGTTTTGCCTCCATCTGATTGCGTTCGGCTTCAATGCGCTTGCGTTGAGTAATGTCTCGTAAAATCGACAGGTGACGATGGGGAACAAAGTTTGCTACGGCTGTGTTTTCCGTTTCCCGTACCGTGCCATCTGGACGTAGGACGCGAGATTCGCCCCTAACCCTTCCCTGTTCTAAAAACTGTTGCCACCCTTGAGAAAAATCAACACCAGGTTCTAGAAAGTCACCGACGCTTTTGGTCAAAATCTCTTCTCTGGACAACCCCAGCACTTCACAGGCGGCGGGATTGGCATCTACATAAAAGCCTGCATCATTAGCAATCAGTATGGCATCCAGGGCTTCATCAAATAACGCCTGTAGTTCGTATTCCCCACTCGAAAATCTTTCTTCGGAGGGTTGTTGTGTGGTATAATCCGCTATCAGTTTTTCGAGGCTAGTGTGCAGGGCGGCAAAAGTTTGGGAAATTTGCTCAGATTGCCTTTGGCTTTTTGGCAGTTCGCCGATTTGCTGCTGTAGCATGTTTAGGCGATCGCGAAACGACTCTATCTGCTTCAATTGCCTGACACTCATAAAACCTCCCGGTAAGTGTGGGAACCCATCGCATGGACGGCATCGGAGGAAACAGCAGCACAAGAGGAGCCGGCTTCGTAATTTCTGGCTTCCCCTCAAAACTTTCTGTCTCCAAGCAGTTTACACTCAAGAAATTTTAGTTAAATTTTGTTAAGATTGGACTCGATACGAGCACTTCTGCCATCTTTATTCATTGCCTACCTTGGAGACACCCCATGCTGCGACTTGAACACATCAGTAAAATCTACCCCACAGGTGAAGTCCTCAAGGATGTCAACTGGGAAGTCAAAGCTTCTGATCGCATTGGTTTAGTTGGTGTCAATGGTGCCGGAAAATCAACCCAACTCAAAATTATCACTGGGGAAGTTGAACCCACCTCTGGCGAAATTATTCGTCCTGCCAGCTTACATATAGCTTACCTCAATCAAGAATTTGAAGTAGACCCGACTCACACAGTTAGAGAAGAATTGTGGACAGTGTTTAAAGAAGCAAACTCTGTGCAGCAGTCTTTGGCGCAGGTGCAGCGAGACATGGAAAGCGCCTCTCCAGAGGAACTGGAAAAACTCATCAATAAGTTGGATCGCCTCTACAGACAGTTTGAAGCTTTGGATGGCTATGTGTTGGATACACGGATTGGGAAAATTTTACCAGAAATGGGGTTTGGGCTAGAAGATGGCGATCGCCTTGTGAGTGCTTTTAGTGGCGGTTGGCAAATGCGAATGGGTTTAGCCAAAATTCTGTTGCAAGAACCTGATTTATTGCTGTTAGACGAGCCAACGAACCATTTAGACTTAGAAACGATTGAGTGGTTGGAAAATTACCTCAAAGGCTTGAACACGCCTATGGTCATAGTTTCCCATGACCGCGAGTTTCTTGACCGCCTCTGCACCCAAATTGTGGAAACCGAACGCGGCGTTTCCACCAGTTATCTTGGTAATTACTCGGCATATTTGCAACAAAAAGCTGAAAGCCAAACAGCACAATTTGCCGCCTACGAACGCCAGCAAAAAGAACTAGACAAACAACAAGCATTTGTTGATAGGTTCCGTGCCAGTGCAACGCGCAGCACTCAGGCAAAAAGCCGGGAAAAACAACTGGACAAAATCGAGCGTATCGAAGCACCCACATCTAGTGTAAGAACCCTGCAATTCCGTTTTCCGCCTTCACCCCGTAGCGGACGCGAAGTGGTACAAATCAAAGATTTGACTCACACCTATGATGATAAAATCTTGTTTCTGGGTGCGAATCTTTTGATTGAGAGAGGCGATCGCATTGCTTTTATCGCTCCCAATGGTGCCGGCAAATCCACTTTGCTACGCCTGATTATGGGTAGTGAGCAACCCACAGAAGGTACCGTAAAAATGGGCGAACACGGCGTGTTACCTGGATATTTTGAGCAAAACCAAGCAGAAGCTTTAGATTTGAAAAAGACTGTCATGGAAACTATTCATGACGAAGTTCCCGATTGGAAAAATGAAGAAGTTCGCACCCTTTTGGGAAGGTTTTTATTTAGTGGCGATACTGTCTTGAAACCAGTTGCGGCATTAAGTGGAGGTGAAAAAGCACGTCTTGCCTTGGCAAAAATGCTTTTGCAACCAGCAAATTTGTTAATCCTGGATGAGCCTACAAACCACTTAGATATTCCAGCAAAAGAAATGTTAGAAGAAGCCATCCAAAACTATGATGGCACCGTACTTGTTGTTTCCCACGACCGTTATTTTATCTCCAAGGTAGCAAACAAAATCGTGGAAATCCGCGAAGGAGATTTTCGTGTCTATCTAGGAGATTACCACTATTATTTGCAGAAAATAGAAGAGGAAAAAGAACAGGCAAAATTAGCGGCAATTGCTGCGGAAAAAGCGGCAAAGAAAGCAGCTAAAGCAGCTAAAGCCGGCACGAAAAAGAAATGATAGGCATTTAGTAGCGAGTCGTTATGTGAGAACTAACAAGCAACAATTCGCTACTATCACAAGAAGTAACCAAAGATAACAAAAGTTTAAGAAATATTTAAGAAAGTGCAAATCTGCAAAAAAAATGGGTATTAGGCAGAAATTCACTTGCGGCTGTAATTAGCAATGGTATCATTCGGGTATTACAAAAAGTAAAGGGCAGTTTTACTATGACCAAAGCACCTGTTGCTCCCGTGGTGCTAGTCATTTTAGACGGATGGGGCTACTGCGAGGAAACTCATGGAAACGCTATTGCCGTTGCTAAAACTCCGGTGATGGATAGCTTATGGGGAGCTTATCCCCACACCCTCATCCAAACATCAGGGAAAGCGGTGGGCTTACCAGAGGGTCAAATGGGCAACTCAGAAGTTGGTCATTTGAACATAGGCGCTGGTAGAGTTGTGCCCCAAGAATTGGTTCGTATCTCAGATGCGGTAGAAGACGGTTCTATCCTCAAAAACCCAGCACTTGTCAAAATCTGCCAGGAAGTGAATAGTCGAAATGGCAAGCTACATCTGGTGGGGCTGACTTCTGAGGGTGGAGTGCATTCGCACATCAGTCATCTATTCGGATTACTTGACTTAGCCAAGATTCAAGGAGTATCACAAGTTTGCATACACGCCATCACCGACGGGCGTGACACAACCCCAACCGAAGGTGTGAAAGCACTCTCGCTTGTTCAAGACTACATCGACCGTATAGGAGTTGGGCGCATAGTCACCCTCAGCGGTCGCTACTACGCGATGGATCGCGATCACCGCTGGGATCGGGTCAAACGCGCCTACGACGTGATGACTATTGATGGACCATTAGATGGTCGTTCGGCTGTGGAAGTTCTACAAGCATCGTATGCAGAGGGTGTGAAAGACGAGTTCATTGTTCCAATTAGAATTGCACCCGGAGCAGTAGAACCAGGGGATGGAGTCATATTTTTTAACTTCCGTCCCGACAGATCGAGACAACTCACCCAAGCTTTTGTCAGCCCAGGATTTAACGGTTTTGAAAGGCAGCAAATCACGCCGCTGTCCTTTGTAACCTTTACCCAGTATGAGCCAGAATTACCAGTTGGGGTAGCTTTTGAGCCTCAGAATTTGAGTCATATTCTAGGGGAAGTCATATCTGGGCATGGTTTAAAGCAGTTTCGCACCTCAGAAACAGAAAAATACGCTCACGTCACCTACTTCTTCAATGGCGGTTTGGAAGAACCCTTTGAAGGAGAAGACCGGGAACTGGTAAGCTCTCCGATGGTGGCGACTTATGATAGCGCTCCAGCGATGTCAGCTCAAGCCGTGACAGACGTGGCGATCGCCGCCATTGAAAAGCGGATCTACTCGCTGGTTGTGATCAACTATGCCAACCCGGACATGGTGGGACACACGGGTAACATAGAAGCGACTGTGACAGCAATTGAGACAGTTGATGAGTGTTTAGGTCGCCTACTTGCCAGCATAACTAAAGTCGGAGGTACAACAATTATTACAGCCGACCACGGCAACGCCGAACATTTGCTAGATACTGACGGGAATCCCTGGACAGCGCATACGACCAATCCAGTCCCCCTCATCTTAGTAGAAGGCGAAAAAGTGACAATACCAGGACACGGTACAGATGTCAACTTGCGAAGCGATGGTAAGCTAGCCGACATTGCACCTACGATTCTGGATATTTTACAGCTACCTCAGCCCTCGGAAATGACAGGGCAGTCCCTGCTGCAACCTGCCGAGTATCAAGTGCGACTCTCTCGCACTCCTGTAAAACTGGGGCTTTAACACAGTTCAAGAATGAGGGATTATGTATGAATGATGAATTATGAAACACACTTAACACAACTCATAATTCATCATTCATGATTTATAATGAATAATTTAAGGTTAGTTTTTGTTGAAACTTATCATCACTTAGATTAGCTACTATTATGACCGTTAATAACGTCGTAGAAGCCATTTGGGCACTTTCCGCTGTTGGTTTGATTGTCTTAGTTATGCTACACAGCCCCAAAGGTGATGGCATAGGAGCCATTGGCGGACAGGCTCAGTTGTTTAGCAGCACCAAGAGTGCAGAAAACACATTAAACCGAGTCACTTGGGCGCTTACAGTCATTTTTCTCGGTTTAACCGTGGTTTTGAGTGCTGGTTGGCTCCCTAAGTAAAAAAGATGGGGGAGATGAGGGAAATAAAATAACCAACAACTCTACATCTAGCACCCAACATTGCACTTTGAAGAATACGATCAGAAAAACTGTATTTTGGCAGCGCTTGATGACCTCTTTAGCATTGGCTATGAGTATAGCGCTGCTTATTATTTTGACCAACTTCCAATCCAGCGCCATCCTTGTTACCTCTTCCTCATCTTCCTCATCTTCCTCCACTCTCCCCACCTCTCCACCTTCCCCTAAACCTCATCCCTTACCACCAACACTGGCGCAGTGGCAAGATAGTACCAACAGTGGTGACTACTTTTCTCAAGTTACTCAAATCCAAGTTGGTTATCTAGTTTGGTCCCAGTTTCCTGTTCGGGTTTATGTAGAACCGCCGCAAGCAGTGAACACTAAGCAGGCAGAACAATGGGTAAATAGCGTTTTACAAGCTGTACAGGAGTGGAATGTTTATTTGCCTTTAGCAATAGTTGAACAACCAACAGATGCAGATATTACTATTGTCCGGAAAGCTCCACCACTGCAAACTTCTCCTAACAGTAAAATACCCCGGGCGCGTTCTGCTCAAACCACCTACGAGTTCTACGTCAGTAAAAATAATCTTTTATCCCACCGCTTCACTATCCTGTTAAGTCCCAGCCAAACAGGTCAGTATCTTTTAGCAGCGACCCGCCACGAATTTGGTCATGCACTGGGAATTTGGGGACATAGTCCGCTACCAAGTGACGCCTTATACTTTTCTCAAGTCCGCAACCCGCCGCCAATTTCTCCTAGAGATCTGAATACCCTCAAGCGGGTTTATGAACAGCCAACGAGTTTGGGATGGTCTGTGCAGGAAAAATCCGTCTCAATACCTTTGAAATAACTGATTGAAGCATTTGAGTTTCAATCAAAAATTGTTGTGAAACTAAGTTAAAGCCAGGATTTAAGGTTGTTCTCTGCTGAAAGTAATACAAGAGTCATTATTTTATTTAGTGACAACTAAACTAAATCCTTGCCTAAGATAGATGTTTAGTCTCTTCTTAAAGAGCTATATCAAGCTATATAAATACTTCATTGGTTGCAGTAATTGTCTTTTTCTAAAATGAAAAGTTCATTACTGTATTGTTTTCTACGTTTTTAGCTAATTGATACCTAGGTGTATCAAAACATTTTGAATTTTCCATGAGTTGTTATTTCTATTGAGGTCTAAGTTGCAACGATAGCTTGTTCTGTCGTTGATTCAAGTGCAATCTATCAACTGAGTCTCATGACTTCTCAGGATTTTTCGGTAGGCGAGATGGGTGTCATCTTTTATGTGAGGAGTGAAAAAACTTATGTATAGCTTAAGGCGTTTGTCAATAGTAAGCACGGGATTCATAGCGCTAGGAATAATAACTGCTACAGTTAGTCCCACATTAATTTCTGCTCAAACTTTAGCTCAAGAAACCGCTCCAACGACAACTCCAACGACAACTCCAACGACAACTCCAGCGAGTAACTTTCCGGATGTTGGAGCAGATTACTGGGCACAACCATTTATTCAAGCCCTAGCCGCAAGGAATATAATTACTGGCTTTCCTGATGGCACTTATAGACCGGATCAACCTGTGACTCGTGCTGAATTTGCAGCAATGATTCAAAAAGCTTTCAACCAAAACCGAGTTCGGCAGTTAAGTCCTGGTGGATTTAAGGATGTTCCTTCTGGCTTCTGGGCAGCTCCTGCAATTCAGGCAGCTTATGAGACTGGATTCCTGTCAGGCTATCCAGGGAATTTGTTTCTGCCAAATCAGCAAATTCCCAAGGTGCAGGCGATCGTTGCTTTAACAAGTGGTCTGGGTTTGACTGCTAGCGGTGATGCAACAAATATTCTTAGTACCTACTCAGATGCCAATGCTATCCCAAGCTACGCCGTGAATAACGTGGCAACTGCAACACAAGCTAATCTTGTGGTTAACTATCCCAATGTAAGCACGCTCAATCCCCTTGCGCCTCTAACTCGTGCAGAAGCTGCAGCACATTTATATCAAGCTTTAGTCAGACAGGGACAGTTACAACCTATTCCTAAGAATATCGCAGCGGCTAGTTATATTGTAGGTGGAACCACTAGTGCCACTCAAACCAACCAAGACATTGTATCCCTTGCTGCCTCTAGTAATTCCTTTACAATCTTGACTTCTTTACTAAAAACAGCAGGTTTAGCAGAAATTCTACAACAACCGGGTCCGTATACTGTTTTCGCTCCGACCGATGAGGCATTTGCTGCTTTGCCGCAACAAACTCTACAGCGGTTACAGCAGCCAGAAAACAGAGAAGCACTGATTAAAATTTTGAGATACCATGTGGTGCCTGGTGGTCTCAGCGCTAATGACCTTACGACTGGCAATCTAAAAACTGCTGAGGGCTTACCCTTAAACGTTAACGTCAATGCTGGTAGTAATCAAATTGCAGTGAACAACGCCAGTGTGATTCAGCCAAACATCCAAGCAAGCAATGGTGTTATTCACGCGATTAATCAAGTCCTTATACCGTCTGACGTGAGTCTCAATCAGCAGCCGCAGAATGGTGGAGACGGTATTACGCCAGGTAGAGCCACTCGTGGTGTCTCTAGCTATATTGGGGTTGGTGGCAATATTGGGTTAGGCGGTGATTCAGCTCTTGCTGAAGGGAACTTTGCAGTTTTCAGTAAAATTGGGCTGACACGAAACATCTCGGTGCGACCTTCAGCAGTAATTGGGGATGATCCCATTGTTCTAGTTCCCATTACCTTCGACCTTTCCCAACGAGGAACAGGACAAGGGTTTAACATAGCCCCTTACGTAGGTGCTGGCGTCGCTATTGAAACTAGTGATGATGCTAATGTTGGTTTCCTTCTTTCTGGCGGTGTTGATGTGCCATTAACTCGTAGATTTACATTAACAGGTTCTGTGAATGCAGCTTTCCTAGATGAGACTGATGTCGGGCTGATGCTAGGAATTGGTTTCAATTTCTAACTTGACTTTAACTAAATAAGTTACACAGGCAAGTTAATTGAATCCCTCTTGTTTCACTCAGGAAAGAGAAAAATATTCCTTATTCTGAAAGTTTTTAGGTTACAGGTTACAGGTTTTTCCCCATACCTGTCTCCTGTCCCCCTGCTTTTAAGGGCAGGTTTTTTGAAAGTGAGTCCGCAAAGTTTATTTTTCCTTGCAAAAATTTTTCTTTGCGTCTCCGTTTCTCCGCGTCTGGGCGTCGCTCAAAAAGCTGTCCCTTTGTCCCCTCTACGCTCCCCAACTCAGGGGTACACGTCGTCGCTGTTCCAAAACTTTGGTATAAAGTTCTTCAAGTCGAGTAATGTTGCCGCTAAGAGTATACTGTTCTAATACCCGCTTTCTTGCTTTCTGCCCTAGCAAAGTTGTTAATTCGGGATGGTCTTGGAAGAGTGGCAAAAGGGTTCTTAATTGAAAACGTGTGGTTTTTGTGTTAAGAACGACACCCGCTCCCTTCTCCAGAACTTCTCCATCTGCACCTACATCTGTTGCTAAACAAGCAAGCCCACAAGCCATTGCTTCTAATAGAGACAGAGACAAACCCTCTACTAATGATGGTAAAATAAAGACATCTGCTCCCTGTAAAATTTCGATGCGTCGTTGTTCATCGGCAACAAATCCCAACCAGGTAATGTTGTACTCCGAACCATAGAATGGTTCTAAGGAAGGCTTCAAAGGACCATCGCCCACAATAAGTAATTTGCTGTTTGGTCCCATTTCTGCCTGTTTCCAAGCACGCAGCAGGGCTTCAAGATTTTTTTCTGGGGCTATCCGACCTTGGTAGACAAACAAGCGTTCAGCTCGAAATTCCTCTTTGACTCTGGAAGGACCCGGAGAATATTTCTCAACATCCACACCGTTGGGAATAACCGCAATATTTTGTTCCGGCACACTCATGCGAGCCAACAATTCTCGTTGAATTTGGGAAAATACAATCACGCGATCGTAGTTACCCAAAAAGGGTGCGTAGAGTTGATAAGCCAAAAGTTGTGTTCCTGATACCAGTTTTGCTCCCTTTCCAGCAAACGGTGTGTGGAAAGTGGCAACTAGTGGCAAATTCAGTTGCTCACAAATTTCCGGCAGAACAAAGTCAAGAGGAGATAGGGTGAGAGAAGCATGGACTATATCAGGTTTGAGGCGTCGCAGCGACTGAGTTAAAACCTTGGTCGCTTTGAAAGTTGGAATTGTGTAAACCTGGGACTTGTAAATGAAGGGTAGGGTGACTTCTGGGCAATTGGGCCAGTTATCCAAGTCTGATTCTTCTTGCGCGAAGTGAAGAAAGCTAACTTGGTGTCCCCGGTCTAGCAAGGCATTTGTAATTTCTCTACTGTAGGTGACATTGCCACAAAAGGGTGATTTTTTTCCAATCCAGGCTATACGCATTCTTTGTTAGCTATCAGGAAAGCGAAATTATTATATTAGCTTTTTGTCCTTGTTTAATCAGTCCTTTGTCTCGCTCTACTTGCTGGCTCCTCAAGTATCACAAAACACAACTCATTGTTACATCTGTTGGAAAAATTTTTACATTTCCCCAAATAGCGCACTTTTGGCTTGACTTAACTTTATTTTTCAGTTGTTAATTTATAGAGTTTTATAACAACTTACCTAGACGCTATACATAACGTCTAGCTAAAGTTCAGATTGCTCGCCAGCAAGTCGGTGAGAATTTCTTACTGAGCTAAGTTTACCATGAAAACAGAAGCTTTCAGTCAATAAGCGGTTGCAGAAAGCTCAAATTAACTCCTTTTATCTAATACCTATTTAGAAGAGGTATACCAGGTTAATATACCACCTGAAAAGACAATGGCAGCTAATCCCAAAAACACTGTCTGTAATCCGACAAAGGTTTCTGCTACGCCTGCTAATGCCAAGGGTAATGAGAGAGCAATATTAATCACGTTGTTTTGCAGACCAAAGACTTTGCCACGCATTTCTGGTGGCGTTTCTGTTTGGATAGCAGTTTGCATGGGGATACCCACTAGCGACCCAGAAACACCTAACAGTGTTATCAACAGCAGAACGATCCATAACTGTTTGGTAAATATCGACAGACCAATCAGAGATGCTGCCATACCCACAGATCCGAACAGACTTAACTGGGTGTAAGAGAAGCGTTGACAAAATATACCTAAAATCGTTGCTCCAAGAGCAATACCAACGCCTCCAGCTGCCAGTAAAAAGCCGAATTGGGAAGCTTTTAAATCCGGAATTAATTCTGCCATACGAACCGCTAAAACGGTTAATGCCGCAAATATGGAGAACAAAATGATAAGTTGGACCAGCGCACTGCGGAGGTGACGATTTTCTCCAAGATAGCGGAAACCATCTCGCAAGTCAGCAAAAATGTGAGGGGGTTCTGTTTCCGTTTGGTGGGGTTTTTCATGAGTCACAAGCAGCAACAAAATGAGTCCGGCGATCGCATAACTACCACCTACCACCAATTCTTTGCCCAATCCGCTGCTACCACCTAATTGCGACCATACTTGATCTGCGAGACCTAACAATGGTTCCCCAACAGCAAACCCGACTATCACCGACGCCATCATTGTTGTGGTATATAGTGAGTTAGCAGAAAGTAAATGCTGCTCTTTGACTACTAAAGGAATTGCCGCCTGTTCTGCTGGTGCAAAAAACTGCGTCAACGTGGAAACTAAGAAAGTCATCGCTAAAAGAATAGTAAAACCCACTGGCAACACTCCCACGAATGGTTGCCAATCATGAGTCAACCATAGTAATGGTGGAATTGCCAAAACCAGTATGCCGCGCCAAATATTTGTTGCTACCAGCACCGTCTTTTTCGACCAGCGATCCACAAACACACCAGCGACGGAACCGAAGAGGACTGCGGGAATGGTAAATGCCATCATCAGCGTTGAAACCCAACCACTAATAGTTTGGTCACTGCTTTGAAACTGAGTATTAATGATGGCAATCATCAAAACCAAATACACTTTATCTGCCAATTGACAGAAGACTTGACCACCCCAAAGTGCTAAGAAGTTGGAGTTTTTTAAGATCGGCAAAAACCCTTGTTCATCACCTAACGCGGCGTCTCCATTTGAATCAGAAGCCTCTATATCTGGTGTTTTCACTACAGTAGCTGTAGCGGATTGCATACTATGTTCAGAGGCACTACTTTTGCCATTTGCCTGACTATGGGTTAATTGATTTTCCGATTTTTGTTCGCTTAGGTTAGTCACATCAGTTTTTGGCATTTCCGATGTGCAATTTTTTTGGTTTCCAGAAACGTCTTTTGCCGACATTTCATGAAAGTGAATATGACTAGATAAAGACTTTGGAACACTTGAGTGCTTGGTTCCTTTAGGCACCGATGCCCTATGCTGTTTTTTAGCGTAGCTTTGTGACAATGGCAGGATTTTTGTATCCAAATCAGACGGTTGCATCATGGTTGGCAGCAAAATAAGAATCTATTAAAGCAGCGGAGCGAATAGGGCGACCAAAGTGATACTGAGCATAGGAGCGCAAAATTTGCTCAACGGATAACCAGGCATCATTTCTGGCTGCATCTTGTATTATCTCTGGTTGCGACAGATGCTGGAGTATAGCAAGTTCTGTGGCATTCAAGCGACTAGATATGACTGGTATTTCTTGCCGATGAATGACTGTTTGGTAGCTGGAAGCCTTCTCTTTCACAGTAGCAGGAGAGTGGGAACGATGAGGAAGATTTTGTCTCATCTCCTGTTTGAGCTGTTCCCAAGCACTTAAGCAAACTGTTCCACCAGTTGGTATGCTAAATCCCACATGCCAGTTGGGATCTGTGAAATCTGGTATCACAGAGCGTCCAGAGAGGCAACAAACTTGTACTTCCGGAGTGAGCCCTGCCAAAGCTAGAAAGTGAAATACCCCATGAGATAGATGTGCAAGAACATCAAATGCATTTTTGCTGGGCAATGCTTCTAAGCGACTGAGATGTTCGTTTAGTAACTCATAAAGTTCTTCTTGGGGTTGTTCGCTTAACGCCTGATACAGTACTATTTCCGCTAAATACTGGCTGGCAGCAAGTTTTCCCAAGTCTTTTGCAAGACCAGGGTAAGATTTTACAGTTTGTGCTTGAGTAATTTTATCGAGCGATCGCCCTTTAGCAATCAGTAACTCATTGACCACAAACATCCCACTCCTGCCGCCTAGGCTGGAGTTGTGCTTGCGTGAACCAGGGGCAACTGCTCGCATCAAACCAAACTCTCGTGTCAAAATTGTCACTAGTCTATCTGATTCTCCCAAAGCCTGAGCCTTAAGATTAATTCCAGTTACTTTATACGTTTTAGTCATTAGTTATTAGTCATTAGTCATTAGCAAAGGACAAAGGACAAATGACTACTCACTTTTTTCCAGCCTACCGCGCTGGCGGAGCAAATCGATACCGCGAGACGTACCCAATCTAGTGGCACCTTCTACGATCAAGTCTAAAGCTTGGTCGATGCTGCGAATACCCCCTGAGGCTTTAATTCCAACCCTCTCCCGTGCAACTTCCTTCAAAAGTCGTACATCCTCTATTGTTGCACCACCATTCCAACCGGTACTGGTTTTAAGAAATGCCGCACCCGCTTCCATACATATTTCTGCGGCTATTCTTTTTTCTTCATCCGTCAGCAGGCTAGTTTCCAAAATCACCTTCACAGTTTGCCCAGTTTCTTCACAAATTTCCGCAATTTCCCGATGTACGTCGTCAGTTTTGCCTGCTTTCAACCAGCCCAAATTGATCACCACATCTAACTCAGTAGCACCATTTTCCACTGCTTCTTGAGCTTCATACAGCTTCGTTGCCGAAGTCGTCGCACCACTAGGAAAGCCAATGACTGTACAAACTTTGGGCTTTTTGCCGTGGAGGAGTTCTGCTGCTTGCCTTACGTATGCCGGGTATACACAAACTGCAGCAAAATGAAATCTATCTGCTTCTTCACACCATTGTTCAACCTGCTCTGGGGTAGCCGTTGGTATCAGCAGGGAGTGATCGATAAATAGTGCAATATCAATGTCTGGATAGTCTGCTGCCATCGCCTTTTCTACCAGTGATAAATTATTAACCTTTATAAAAAAATTTAAAACTATTTAGATAAATTAAATCATAATTTTTACGTTCTTTACCTGAACTTTACGGTCTTACTGAGTGCTACTGGTAACTGCTAGAAAATTTACTAAATTTCTGCAAGTCTTCTAATTTACATTAAGTTTAGTTAAGCTCGTCAGTCCAAAATAGTTTTTATTATAAGTTGCTAAAAATTCAAGAATAGTTTGAGCTAGTGCCTTTGATGCTAAGTAAGGTACCCCATTACCAATTGTTTTAAACATATTAGTTAGAGACATATTCTCTGGAAGCACAAAGTTAGCAGGCAAAGATTGTATAGCTAAAGCTTCAGCAGCTGAAATGCGGCGAACTTTGTAGGGATGTAAATGGACTTCATTGTTTCCATAGCAAGCTGTAGGAGAGTAACGCCATCTGTGGAGGCGTTTAAAAGATTTCTTGGAATCATCTCCCTCATCTATGGTAACGAATTTTTTCATCCCCGCCCTTGGCTGAAAATAGTGTCCAGCATTGGGATGGTTTAGCACATCATTTTTTCTAAACCAATATTCAACTGTGAGTTCTTGAGGAATACCATCAGGGCAAGAGAGAATAGAATCTTCTTTAAATGGTTGTGATTGACTCCAGTTGTAATAAAAAACTTTATCTAGAGGATAGAAAATATATTTTTCCCAAGGAAAAGCACCTTCAGGCAAAAGGTTTTCCTTGTCAAGTTCTATTCCTATGTCCTTAATTAACTGAGTTCGGAAACCAAGAAGAATAATTCTGTCTCTATGCTGAGGCACACCATATTCAATAGCATTAATTAATCGCTCTGTTAATATATAACCAGCTTTTTTTAACCGCTGCTTAAGGCTTTCAAAAAACAAACGATGTTTTTTTGTCTTCCACAAACCTTTGACGTTCTCAAATAAAAAGAAATCGGGTTGCTGTTGGCAAATTAATTCAACGTAGGAAGCGGAAAGTTTCCCATTATCTCCTAAGTGTCCTCGATTTTTTCCACCTACGGAGAAGTCAGGACATGGAGGACCACCAATAAATCCAATAATATTAGTAGACTTTCGGCAATCTTTTATTAATTCTTGTAGGCGAATTGCTTGTACTCCTTCAGTAAGTTTAGTTACGTCCCCCTCTTCTCCATGATGATAACCATATTCTGGTGATGGTAAATTGAGAAGCTGACGTGAATAGCGGTGTGCTTCCATAAATTGAGAAAATATTTCATTGACATAGACAATATTGAAACCGCTGCTTTCAAAACCTAAATCAAGAAAACCTGAACCTGCAAAAAAGGAGAAGATAGTAGGGCAATTTCTCATTTGCTGATTTTGAAAGTGTTTATATTGAAATAAAAATAATAAATTTAATGCAATGACTATTTTCAATAAAATAGGGTGGCATTAACCACCCTAATAACTAATTACACAAATACTCAATACTCACTATAAAGCTGGCGATTAGAAATCGCGCCTACACAGACAAAACCCGCCTGCACGGGTTTCAGGAAATTTAGTCCGCGTAGGCGGACTTCGTCTGTGTGCCCGTAAACTCTGCGACTTCCAGTCGCCAAGGCTAGGCAATTGTCTGAGATTCAATGAGTTGTGGCTGCTGTGCTTCTGGCAACAAACGCCCCACTCCTTGCTTAACAAAACTTTGCAACAAACCAATCTGCTGGTTCTGCTGAAACACATTTTGCAAGGTTTGGCGCAACTTGTCGAGATTCAAGCCACCTTCAGAATTCATAGCGACTTCCTGCTGTTGGAAATACTCGACTAGGCTTAAACCAGCTATGCGAGTCAGATAAGCTGCACTAACCCCCTGTACTGCGCCACCAGCAACAAAGGTGATAGCGTTAGTCTTAAGTACTGTACCGATCGCCTTGGAAGACAGTTCTACCAAACCCAATTTCAGCATCAAACTTCCCATTGTTCCAGCAACAGTTTGCGCCTGTTCCAAGGAAAATTTCTGCTGATAGATACCACTTAAATCCATAACCATCTGGGCATTAATTGCCGCTGTTGCCAGGATATCAAGCGCTGGTACTGGGTTGGCAAATGCTGCCGCCGCAGCTATCCACTGGTATTGTTCAATGACTGGTATAGCGCGATCGCGTCTAATTCCATTCAGCCAGTTTTTCGCCTCAGCTTTCAGCAATAGGCTTTTCCTCATCGTAGTTGCCCACACCAGCTGCTGTCCTTGCTGTGCGAACATTTCACCCAACACAGAAGTCAACTGTTGGATATCTGGCGCTGGCACTTCCAGCGACTCTTGCACGGAACCATCTTGTTGATGCTTACGTACTTTGATGGGAATAGGAGACGCCGCAGTTGCTACGACAATTGACGGCACCCGATGTTTCAGCGACTGCAACACGCACACGCGTTCTTCTGGCAAATACTGGTCTTGTTTGTTAAAAACCAGCATTGTGCTTTGATTTGCTGCTTTTAGCTGCTGCAAGCTCTGAAATTCTGAATCTGTTAAATCACCATTTGTCAGAAACAAAACAACATCAGATGTCTTCGCTTCTGCCAAAACAGCTGCATCTGAATTTTCGGCTGCTTCTACAAACAAAGGTTGTGTCTCTTGAAAGTGTAGAGGCGTTGCATCCGAGAGTTCTAGATTTTGCTTTAATACTTTAATTAAAGTCGTTTTACCTACCGACTTACCGCCCGTGACAGCAGCAATCATCTCTTGTCTGTCTAACTCAGCTGTGAGATTGGCAACTTGTTCTCGCAGTAGAGACGTTGCATGCAACGTCTCTACATGATTTTCTGCTTCTTGTGCCAGTTGGTTAACCACGGCTTCGGCTTTGGCGATCGCCCCGAACACTGTTGCCCGATCTACAGGTAGACTATCTAGCAGTTCAGAATTATCTTGAGTGCGATTTTGCTTTAACAACCACAAACCGCCGCCAACTGCTAAGAGACTTAATAAGCCAAATTCACCTACCTGCACGAGTGAATCTTGCCAACTTTGTAACATCCATAAAGAAAAGGACAGTCCCAATCCTCCCACTAAAACCGGTCGCCGCAACTTCACAACTATGATTCTCCCCGCTTTTTGGATGGCTTCTACTCCAGATTAGCTCAAAACCCGCTTATGGGAATCCGACTGGCAGAGGCATCAAATTTTCTTTACATAGAGATGCTTTTAAGATCAACTTCCAAACGCCGCGATACTTTGCGGAGCCAGGTTTACGCTGTCGCTTCTTATTAAAAACTAAGTATATTTAGCTACTTCAATCCCTGAACACATCATAAAAACACAGATTTAGGCTGTTATCACTTTTTCCTTTAGATAAATTTTTATAACGCATTACGTAATGCTGAAGCTACAGGTGAAGAGTTAATCAAGCTCAGTCTTTTGCGTGTCTAAAACTTTGAATAACTTGGAGTTTGACTTATGCGTAAGGTTCTAGCATTTATAACAACAACAATTGTTGCTTGTATTACCATTGCCAGTATTACAACAGGAATTATTACTTGGGATACTTGGGGACAAACAAAAACTTCAGCAGTATCAGCTCAAACAACAGTCGGTTGTCCTGCTAATACAAATCAGAAGTGCTTGGATATTAATGTTTACGAAGCTCTCAACATCATGCCCAGAGAAGACAGACCATTAATTAGCCCAAATCTTGGAGCTTACTACGGTGGAACCTCCTCTCCTCCCAATCCATTAGTTATTACACCAGGAGAATCGGTCAACTTTTTTATTGGTCCTCAATCTTTCTTACCTGCGTCTTATGTCGAAGATGGTATTAAATATGTTCCCCATGTCGGTGCAGGTCCTATGTGGCCACTAAACTATCCTACTTCGACAGAACCTGTTTTCACGAATAACAAGGTTACATTCAACTCTGGCGATCCATCAAATCCACAACAGATAACGAAAGAATTTGGACATGCAGGAATTATAGATCAGCCTCCTTCCCCGACTTCTGCTCAATACTTAGTTGGCAGTGGTTCGGTAACTTATAACAATGTCGGAGAATTTGTGGCAACGGCACGGGTGCAAATGATCAGACACTTTTACAAAGGATGTTCTCCATCTAACTGGGCATTTGTGCCTAACAAAGATGATTTGTGTCCTTCCGGACAGAGTCCTCAAGGACATAGTGCTTCAACTGAAGATAAGCTGATTGACATCACCGTTTCTCGCTTGATCAAAGTCGTTACCTAGCAACTAAATCTAATAAAATCCCAATTTTATCAAACAATACCTTTGCCAAATCGGTTGTATGTGGGGCTTTTGCCAAGATAAGCCAAAACAAAGGGTGGTGAACCATTAGGCAAAATGTAGAAGCTCCAATCATATGAACGAGGTAATAAAAATGTCTTGCACAAAAACCTGAGCGAATTTTATTGGCTCAGGTTTTTTACAGCGTTAACCACTTGTAATTGGCGAAGGTATGCTATCAGGAACTATTGATCAAAGAGACTGGATTTTTAAACAAATTAAATTGGCGTAAAACAAAACCCTACAACCTTTTAAGATTGCAGGGTTTTGTTTTATCTTTCATTTGGTGGCGGGAAGTGGATTTGAACCACTGACCTTCGGGTTATGAGCCCGACGAGCTACCAGGCTGCTCTATCCCGCGTCGCCTTCTCGTCTTTTTAACTATAACACCAAACTCAGAAATTTGGCAACTATAAAATCGATAATTCTCCAATAACTTCTAAACGCTTGTATTTACCTAGGTTCATAAACTTTTCCGACAGGGCTTCGGCAACGCTGGGACTAATCCAGCCCAATTGCTTGAGTAAGTGAATGGCAACGGCATATTTTGCTCGCTTGGCTCCATCCATAACTTTAATTGCCAATCCCATGCCTTCACCCAGTCTGCCAAGGCACTGTACTCCTTCGGCACCAGCTTTGCTGACGACTTCCCCAGGGGCTAAACGCATCAGTTCTGTATCAAATTCTCCAACTCCAGCCACCATGACTGGGTGATGAGTCATTGCACGGACAATGCGCTCCATATCCAAACTGCTACGAGCAGCGAGATGAGCATACAATGACGCCATGTGAGCGAGTTGCATCAGATACGTTGGTGCGCCACAGTCGTCATGAACGCTGATGAATTCCTCTGCTGGCATTCGCAGCAATTCTGATACTTTGCTTAAAATCAGCTGCTGTACAGGGTGTTTCCGCTGTAAGTAGTTGTTTAAGGACCAATTGCATAGCTGACAAACGGCTAGCATTCCGGCGTGTTTGCCTGAGCAATTGTATTCCAAAGGACTGTGCTTGCCTTCTGGAATTGGACATTGGAGTGCTGTTGGGTCTACATCAGCTCGCCAAAGTATATTAAATGCCTGTCGGACTTGCTCTATTGTTCCTCTATGGGAACTTGTGATAATTGCTAGGTCTTTATCGCTTAGGTTATAGCGTTCTAAAGCCCCGGTGCTGGTTACAGCGATCGCCTGAAATGGTTTGAGTGCGGAACGGACAAATGTCGCAGTTTCGGAGTTTCCGGCAACGGAAAGCACCCGCCCGCGATCGTCGCATACCACAGCCTGGACGATATGCTTTGATTCTATAATGCCTTCACGCAGTAACCTGACTTCTAATGCGGCGGCTTGTGTTCGTTTTCCCATTGTCATGGGTTAAAATGTACCACCTTTTTGAGTTATGAGTTATGAGTTATGAGTTAGGAGTTACAACTTATTAACTTCTAACTCCTAACTATTTACACTAGGTGCCAAACTATCGTACCAGCAACGAACAACACAGCCAAGCCAGCAAAGGTAATTTGTAATCGCTGAATAATTGGTTGAATCGAGTAGGAAACAATCAGGCGATCGCGTGTTACCACTTCCTCTGGTTTCGTCCAAGTTTGACCGTCATACCAACCTGACTCTTCGTAAAAGATGATTGGACTTATCAGGCGATCCCGAACGTAAGACCAGCCCAAAGATAACCGCACGAGTACCAGCACTAAAGCGACACTTGCTCCTGCTGAACTGCTGAGAATAAACTGTGCAGTATGCTTATGTGGGGGAAAGCTAGTGGCTGCTACTGGTCCTGCCACGAACCACGATAAACCCCAAATCAGAGCGATTTTTGTAATATAGTCGCGCCAACTTAAGGTGCAGTCACGAAACAGCCAAGAGGATTTTAACTCTTCGTACTCATTGAGTGGTTGCTGTTCTGCAGGAACTGGGCAATTTGAGACTGAAGACTTAATCATGTTGGTTTACCCCCACCGTCAACGGTTGTTGGATACTCGATACGTTCCGCATGTCCCCAGAACGCTTCAAGATTATAAAACTCCCGCTCAGAAGGCAACATGATGTGAACAATGACTTCGCCGTAGTCTTGCACCACCCAACTTGCCTCAGATTTTCCCTCTGAGCGCAGGGGACGCCGTTGCCATTCTGTTTCCACTTTGTCTTCAATTGCTTGTGCGATCGCCCTGACTTGTACCCTCGAATAGCCCGTCACTACCACAAAATAATCCGCCAGGTAAGAGACATCTGCTACCCTCAGCAGTAATATATCACCTGCTTTGCGGTCTGATGCCGCTTCGGCAATGCTCAAAGCTATGTTTCCACTTACATCGTTGGCGTCACCCACTGGATTTCCTAGTGGGCTGTTTGTCACTGCGACGGATTGTCTTAGGAAATTTGGTTGGAAATAATCAGACATTAAACCTCAGCTGCTTTATCTTTTTGTGTAACTATTTTTGACAATTTTTACCAACAAACAAAAATTAAGATGGAATTGCAACTGTGAGAACTGGTTTTTTTGAATACTAACAAAAAAAAGAGGTGTCTACGCGGTTTGTTGTACAACTGGACCGTTTGCCTTCCATTTTTGTAGGAACCAGTTGCGCGTAAACACGACTCGCGGATGAACTAAACAAGAACTTTCGAGCAAGAATTTGAGAGTGTAATCGCTTGTCTTCCACACAGCCTGATTAATATCTTGACGGCTAAGTTGTCGTAAAGCTTGTAATTCCGAGCTATCCCCACGTCCTGGCTCTAAGCTATCTGCTAAAAATACGATACTGCACAGTACACTCATGCCTGGTCTACCCAAAGTGTGATTGGCAATGGCTTGTAATACTTCTTTATCTTCTATGCCAAATGTATCTCTTGCTACGATAGCGCTCACGTCTGCATGCAACAAATGCGGATTTGCTTGCATCACTTCGTCTACTTCCAATCCCTCTTTGTGTGCCATTTGCAAGAGTTTGTGCGGCTTAAAATATTTTGCTAAATCGTGCATCAACCCTGCCATTGCAGCTTTTTGCTGATCCACTTTGTAGTGTACCGCCAGATCCACCGCCATTTGCTCAACCCTAAGAATGTGGTTGACCCTAGAAACTGGAACATTCTCTGTTAACCAGGCTAAGACTTTTTCGTGCATAATGGCTGTACTCTTAGAATTGGGGTTTGTGGCAGGAATACTTTGTGCCACGAATACAGTGAATAATAAAGATGTAATTCTATTCTAACGAAGTTTTACTTTGGATTGCTTCGCCCTAAGCATGACCTATTTTTCAGCCTAGATGTTCACCACATGCGTGGGCGACGGGAGCCATAGATGCGAGCCTGACAATTCTGTCATATGAGTGTATCAAAATATTCTCTAAAAGTAAAATAATCATCAAGGCTACACGTACTTAGTCCTGTTTAGTAGGATAACCATACGCTGATTGAGCTATGACTGTTGAGTAGAAAGTACCCTGTTGTGGCGAGCAGCCTTGTTTTCAATCGTGAGGAAAGAGATATCCAGATTTGCGGTAAGTGTCGAGCGACCAAAACCTAGATAGGCTAAACTTCCTGCTTGGACACGACGACTGGCTCAATTGCTGAACGCTCAGCCGTCAGTGAGTAGAACAAAGACTCGTACTGATTTAATGCTTGTTCAAAAGCATATTGCTCAACTGCAAATTGGCGACTCTTATAACCAAATGTTTTCACTTTTTCTGGGTGGTTGTACAAATCCAAAACTGCCTTTGCTAAAGCTTGAGGATCTTCTGGAGGAACAACGACTCCACCGCCACTTTGTTTGATAGCTCGTGCTGCTGTGCCATTTCCAGGCACAGATCCCAGCAATGCGCGACCACTGGCGAGTAACAATTGGATTTTCGATGGCATATTGAAAGATATGACATTTTTCTTTTGCACCACCAAACCCACATCAGCAGCTGCCAACATTTCTGGCAAATGTTCACGAGGTTGAAAAGGCAGTAGTAAAACATTAGTTGCACCGGATTCCTGACAAACCTTCTGCAATCGCTGCAAACCTTTTGCTTCACCAACAATCACAAAGGCAATATCTGGAATATGCCGCAACAAAGAAGCAGCTTTGACAACAGTTTCTAAGCCTTGAGTGAGGGCAATGTTGCCAGAGTATAGTACTACAAATTTGTCATCTAGGTTATGGGCTGCTCGGAAAGGATTATTTTTTTTCGCTAAAGGTCGGATGAAATTGACATCAACCCAGTTGGGAATTTGTACGATTTTTCTGGGTGCTACGCCCTTTTTAAGCAAGTTTTCTACAAAGCCATCAGCGATAACGCTAATTTTGGTAGCACTGTGATAAGCAAATTTTTCCAACGCTGTAAACAATTTGATCAGCCATTTGTTCTTTAGAAGACCAACATGTACGGCAGCTTCCGGCAATATATCTTGAAGATTTAAGACCACAGGGCAGCCGTGTAGCCATCCCAAAAGGGCTGTTGGTAAACAAACAGGTAAGGATGGTGAGGTTGAGAGAATGACATCTGGACGCCACCCTGTAAGCGCTGGCAGAAAACTTGTAAGCACGAAGCTAGCATCTAGCAATACCCGATCTATGAAGTTGGGTTGCGGACGAATCCAAACATAACTACGTTGGATTTGAACTCCATTTTTGTACTCAGTGAGATGCCACTTGCCCCGATAGCCCGGGTATATCCGACGTTCAGGGTAGTTGGGCATAGCAGTCACTACGCGCACTTGGTGTCCGCGCTTGACCAGTCCCTCTGCTAATTCAGTCATGAGAGGGGCGATACCAATTGGTTCTGGGTAATAGTTGTACGAGTAAATCAAAATGCGCATTACAAATTAGTCTTCGTCCGAAGAAACCCGGTGTCCTGTTTTATGACAACATTTGTTCGCAACATCATTTCGCACGTAAGTGCGCCTCCTTGTTGTATTTTGCCTTCAGACTCTTTTAATATCAGTCATTCTTCATTAAAGATTGAGTAAAATTTGACACGACTTCTGAAAAATGGATTGGTATTTTTGTTAAGGGTTGAATATTATATATTTTTTTATCCTTATAATTACGTAAACGCTGTCTGTATTGTTTATTGTTATGTAAATTTATTGTTCCATAGGTTTTATATATAAAAAAAATATATTTAAATATGGCAATCCTCTGTATATTTTTCTGGGCGTAACCTGCTTTGTAAGTCTAAAGGAGGGTTGTGCCAATAGCGTCCCGGAGGGAAGCGCACAAATTGACTACCCTTCAGATCCCCGACAACTTTTACGAAGTCGGGGATCTTGTTTTTCCACGAATTTAGGATTGGTAATATCATTAGACAATAAAAAACCCGGCATTTATGCCAGGAGATTCAACATGAGTTGTTTAAATTTTGCAGTGAAGAAGTTAAGTAGGTTGGCTACACTCTTAGTTCTTTACACCCTTAAAAATAGTTTTAAACAGCACCACTGTTTTTGTTAAACAAAATAGCTACTGTTTTAAAAATCAACTTCAAATCGTACATCAAGCTCCAGTTTTTTTGATACTGCAAATCTAGGCGAATAACGTCCTCAAATTTACGGACAGTAGACCGCCCATTCACTTGCCATTCTCCGGTCATTCCCGGTTTGACATCCAAACGTTGCCACTCTGGGACTTCATAGCGTTCAACTTCATCAGGCGTAGGTGGTCTAGTGCCTACTAAACTCATCTCTCCTTTTAAAACATTCAAAAATTGGGGCAGTTCATCTAGACTGGTTCGACGCAAAAAGCGCCCGACTTTGGTAACTCGTGGGTCGTTGTCTATTTTGAAAAATGCCCCTTGAACCTGGTTCTGCTTTTCTAATTCGGCTTTTCTCGCTTCTGCATCAATATACATTGAGCGGAATTTCCAAATTTGAAAGCGCTTACCCATCCAACCACAACGGATTTGACTGAAAAAAATTGGACCAGGACTATTGAGTCTAATAGCAGCGGCGATTGGGATAAATAAAATTCCTGTAATTACCAATCCTACAAGTGACCCAACTACATCTATAAATCGTTTCATCCAAGAACGGACAGAAGGATGTGTAGTTGGTAACTGTTCTTCAAATTGACTCTTTTGGGGTGGCATTTCCCCTCGAGATTCAATTGAAAAAACTTTATCCAGTCCCGTAAGGTTAAGGACTGACATCACCTGAGGAGTGACATTCCGCAGTATAAATTCGATATTTGTTTCCTGAGCAATTTTCAAATTGCTAACTAGGGCACCTAAACCACTACTATCCATAAAAGTAGTTTGGTGAAAGTCAATGATAATCTGTTTGGTATCAGGATTTGCTCGTGTGATCTCTTGGCAGGTTTGCTTAAAGGCTACAGCCTCAAGCACACTCAACCGCGCGGATACCTGCACAATTGCCGTGTCATTTGAGAACATCACCGGAAAATTTACCTCTTTGGGTTGGCTAGTCATGAAGCCCTGCACTTTCGTTGCCATGTCAATATAATCTGCCAAACATTATTGTGTCTTAGCAAGTAGCTTTACCTCATGAGTGTTAATCAGTACGAATAACGACTCATCGCTAGTTACTTCAGTTGAGATTGGATATCATCAGGGACGATTCACAATAGAACAAGAAGCTAACTATACTTTGAAGTATCAAGGATAAACTATGAAAGAAAGGATAAAACGTAAAGGTTCAGGTATGAAATACTTTATACTTCAATTCATACTTTCTATTTCTCACTTTTGCCGTAACTTCATACTTCTAACTTGATACTTCATACTTTTTTAGTAAAAAACATCCTTGTTTTTGTGCCGACATAGCAGATACTTGTTGCTATCATTACATGACTGTTAAGAATACTATTACACCTACCGCACGCCTGATAGAGGTCTTTTCCGCCATACAAGGGGAAGGACTAAATGTGGGAACACGTCAGATTTTTATTCGCTTTGCTCTTTGTGACTTGCGCTGTCACTTTTGCGATAGCGCACATACTTGGAACGCACCCGCCACTTGTAAGATAGAGCAAACCCCTGGATTACGTGACTTTGAAATTTACTCAAATCCTGTTCCACTACCGATGTTACTCTCATGGGTAGAGCGCCAAAATCTGCCATGTCTACACGATACCATTAGCTTAACTGGCGGCGAACCACTTCTTCATACCCCATTTTTGTTGGAATTTTTACCCGAAGTACGCTCAGTGACAGGTTTACCTGTATACTTGGAGACTGGGGGACATCGTCCAGAACAACTGGATACCATACTACCTTATCTAGACTCTGTAGGAATGGATTTCAAACTGCCAAGCACGAGTGGCGAAAACCGTTGGCGAGAACACGCAGAATTTCTCCAAGTTTGTTGGAAATCACAAGTAGAAGTTTTTGTCAAAATAATTGTTTCTCAAACCACAGATCCAACTGAGTTGGAACGTTCCGCTCAATTGGTAGCATCTGTCAGTCCATCTATCCCAGTATTTCTACAACCTGTCACACCATTAGATGATCCGATCGCCTTCAACCAACCGCCTGTCCTTGCTCCTTCTCCGAGTCAAGTTTTAAATTGGCAAACTCTGATGAAGCGTTTTGTCAAGCAAGTACGCGTGGTTCCTCAAACACATAAAATGCTTAATCAGCTTTAAGAAGAAAACTCATACAGCAGAATTCAGAAACCGCAGCTAGGAACTCAGAAGTAAAATTTGCTCTCTGTCTGACTTTTAGATAACAACGTTGCATTTCATTTACTTGCAATGTGTTGTAATTTAGAATGTTTTGACTAAGAAATTTAAAGATTTCAATGAAGAATTGAAAATTCATAATTGAGGAAAAGCAAATCGGGTTATGAGTTTTTCTTTATGAAGATGTCATCAAGCAAAAGCCACATCTTATAAAAATTTGATATCAAAAACAGTACAGAACTGGAGAGTTAAACTGTTCTTAATACGGAAGTCAGATGCTGAAAAAAGCGATTTTTTGGATATTACACATGGTTCAAGTAAGGCATTGGCTTTCTGTATTAAGTTGCACGCTTCTAATGTCTGCTGTTAGTATGGCAGGACAGGCAACATCAGCGTACGCAATTTCTCTGACCAATACCCTCTCTATTCCTGGTGAAACGACAGATTTACAACCTGGGGATGGTGCAAATGTCAACAGGTTTGGATTTTTCTCGGATATCTACTACGATCGCTTTAACAATGTGTACTATGCATTAGGCGATCGCGGTCCTGGTGGCGGCGTCATACCCTACCAAACACGAGTCCAAAAATTTTCTGTAGATGTTGAACAAAATACAGGAGCGATTGCCAATTTTAAAACACTAGAAACCATTTTATTCACAAAAGATGGTATAAATTTTAATGGATTGAATCCTAGGTTACTGAATGGCAATGCCGGAACTCTTGGTTTGAGTCATGATCCAGAAGGGTTTGCTGTTGCTCCCAATGGCAATTTCTACGTTTCGGATGAGTATGGTCCGTCTGTGTATGAATTTAAACCAGATGGTTCTTTCGTCAGAGCATTTACGACCCCACAAAATCTCATTCCCAGAATTGCTAACGGCGATCCCAACTTTGTTGATGGTCGTCCAACCATTACCAGTGGTCGCCAAGATAACAGAGGATTTGAAGGTTTGACTATAAGCCCAGATGGTAAAAAACTCTATGCTATGCTGCAAGACCCTCTGGTGAATGAGGGTTCTAACGATGGTTCAGCAGATGGACGCCGCAGCCGCAATTTAAGATTGGTAGAATTTGACACAGCAACAGGACAGAGTACGGCACAGTACATCTATCAGCTAGAAAGTCTGGCAGAAATTAATCAGCGCATTCCTGGAACAACAGATGATTTTGGAGCCAATTCCCAAGGGCGTAACATTGGTATCAGTGCAATTACAGCCCTCAATGACAAGGAATTTTTGGTGCTGGAAAGAGATAATCGTGGGTTTGGGGTGGACGCATTGAACGCTTTAGTGGATGATCCAAACGAGACACCACCACCTGTTGGTAGCAAGCGAGTTTACAAAATTGACCTCACAAACGCAACCGATGTGAGCGCTATCAGTTTGGCAAACACCAATACATTACCCACAGGTGTTAACCCCGTAAGTAAATCCCTATTTCTAGATATTGCTGCAGCTATAAGCCCTGACAATCCAGGTGATTGGACAAAGATAGCAGAAAAGATGGAGGGGCTGGCGATTGGTCCGCAACTTAAAGATGGTTCCTACGCGCTTCTCATAGGCACTGACAACGATTTTAGTGTCACTCAAGAGAGCAATTCTATAACTCAGTTTGATATTTGTACGAATGCCAACGGTACCAGCTATAGCAAAAGAGCGATTGACAGTGGATGCCCAGAAGGTCAAAAGTTAATTCCTGGGTTCCTTTACTCGTTTAAGGTGAGTTCTGCTGAACTAGGCAAATTTGTCCCACCACAAAAAGTGCCAGAACCCACGGCAACTGCTGGGCTAATGTTGCTGGGTTTAAGCGGTTTATGGCTGAAACGGCGACGTTAGCCTAAAATTCCCACACTGCCCTATGCCTATGGCTAAAACCACGGCTATCGAAGGAAGGCGTAGCGTCTCCGGAGGAGATACGGCACCTGCGCAAACGGGTCAGGTGTAGGGCTTGTGTCGGAGCAAGCTAAATTCCGCCCTCTTCACTATTCTTAGATTTCGCTTTTGCCTTATTGGCACTGCGTTTGAGAGCAGAAAGCCTTGCTTCGTATTTAGAGCGCGCTCTCTTGCTAGGTGTGGTGTCAATAAGGGTTTTCAAGGCACTTGCTAGACTTTTGTAAGCATTGGGCATACTGTAACCGAAGCGAGTTGCCAAGGCGATCGCTTTATCGTCAGCATCGACTAATTCTTTTAATTGCTTTTCGCCACTATTTTTTTGATAGAGTCGCCAGCCAGAAACGCCGCATAGAGCCATAGCTAATACCAGCAACAATCCATCCTGTACCCACAACTCGCCGACAGCACCACCTAAACCAATCGCCAGAGCTGCCATTTCCCAACCATCTTTAGGAATGGTGTCATTTTGAATGCGAGCAACTTCGTGCCAGAACAACAAATTCCGCTGATCCATCGCCAGCGAATCCCATTTTGCCAAGTCAATTTGAATTTCAACTTGGTCTTTGCCAATTTCTTCAGAGCGGATCATGGGTGGATTGACCTCAGTCGTACCTTCAACCATGACCCAGCTTTGCAATTCTGGCGGTAGTAAGCCCTTTAACCGCCTTAGTTCACTCATTTCCGCTTTAGCAGATGAGGTTACATAGGATGTCATAATATCCAGCCTTAGAAAACTTCAGTATATTGAGGGTATCACTTTGGAGTATAGCGATTTCACTGCCGTTCCAGCTCATTCGCTAGGAAAACTTCCCCGCCTTTTCCGAGCTTGCATCGCCTTTTCTAAAAGTTCTAGCAATCCAGGAGCCTGTTCTTGAATGCTAAGTAAAATTCTCTCACCCAGTTCTAGATTCCCTGGATCCTGACCGGTCTCCATCACCGCCATCAGGCGAGGTATCGCGACATTATCCACAAGCTGAATTAATCCATGTAAACAACGGTTAAATTGTTTTTCTGTGAGAATTGAGTCTTCCAACGGGAACTCAATTATCGCACGGATCTCTCCATCCGATGGGTCATACTCCCATTGCAGCATTTTGGTTTCCCAGGAAATGGAAAGCATTGTTTGAAGAATAGCTTCTTTGTGAGGATGATCTGTCACGCCTGATAGCACCTGAGGGGCAAATAGCCGGAAAAATCTTCCGTCCTCGTCAAGCTGGACAACAATCAGGAAATCTTCGACGTTATCACTTTCAACACCTGTAATAATACGCTCTTCTTGTTCGTCAATACGGTAATCCCAACCTAAGTTGTCTAAGAAATAAGCAATCTGTTGCAGATCAGCTGCCATAAAAGCCTCATATGTTGACAGAGCGGCTGTTATCAGATTTAGTTTAACCTGCCAAGGGTAGGAGCATAGAATACTATTGCTACCTTCTTTTTTGTTGTCTAATGTTTTCTACATACAAAAGTTTTGTTAAAAAAGATACGGAAAATCTAATAATTTTAAGTTTTTACAGTTCTACGTCTGATAGTAGATTTAAGCTCAGATCTTGCACCTAACAAGAGCCAGAGGCTCTAATATCTCGTTACCAGGTTGAACCTGGTAACGAGCGTTTGGAGGCTTCGCCGACTCACTGTTGCAACAGGTACAAGATCTCAGTTTAAATGAATTTTGTTATCCACTTTAATTATAGCGGCTTCAATATACATAAATATGTCAAAAAATATGTCAAATATGTCGGATTATTCCACAACAGCAGCAGCCATTATTGAACAAGCAAAATCCGTTGAGGAAATACCAATAAAAAACGATGCTTGTCGCTCAAAATTTTTTTTGCATCCACATCCAACTGCTAAAGTTTTCCTTTTTTTTCATGGATTCACTGCTGGTCCTTACCAATTTGAACCCATAGGACAAAAATTATTTGACGCAGGTTACAATGTTTTGGTTCCCTTACAACCAGGTCATGGAGTCGCAGGAAATTGGAATAGAGATAATCCCCCTCCTCTACCGACGGAACGGGAAATTTATCAAGATTTTGCGCTTTCTTGGTTGGAAGTTGCACAAAAATTAGGACAGCAAGTGATAGTCGGTGGATTGTCTACGGGTGGAAATTTGGCAGTAACTTTAGCCTTAGAACATCCCCAACAAATTGAAAAAGCTTTATTATTTGCTCCTTATATCAGCGGTAACAATGCAATAGTCAATTTCAGCGTGGAGGTTCTGCCCATTTATTATGAATGGCTCAATAAAGATAATCCAGGCAATTTTGGCTATGACGGCTTTCGCATTCCAGCATTGCGGCTCTTTTTAGATATGGGGCAAGAAATTACTGAGAGAGTCAAAAAGGATTTAGCAGTCCCAGTGTTTATTATTTATAGTGAAAGCGACCAAACCATCAACCACCATGAATTACTAAAATTTTCGACCTCTGCAATTCATATACTGCCACAATCTTGGTATCACAACTTTGATAAAATCTTTGAAATTCCTCACACTATGATGACTAAAGCCGAGGGAAATAAATATCAAGATTTGCTCATAACTGTAGCTAAAGCTTATATTGAAAGCGATATTACCTGGACTGAAGTCATGAAAATTGGTTATCAAATACTGCAAGGAAAAACTTTTGATACTGCTGTGAAAGAACTAAATTTATCTGAAAGAGTTTCTCCAGATTTATCAGTGATGTTGGCAGTGATGGATAAAAAAATAATTATTGATGCTTACAAAGGCTAATTTTAGGATTTTCAATAACAAGCTGAGCCTGTTATTGAGAACAAGTGTTGTAAAATTTATAATGGTAACGGTTAGTGAGGTGTTTTAATTGACTGAAAAATACCATTTTCCACTTGATTAATAGCTACCAGGATGCCATTTTCTGGGTTTTCTAGCAGAGAAATTTTGACTTGTTTAAAATAATCATAAATAGCATCGCGTAAAATAGGTTTTTCGACTGCAACTGTATGATTATAATCCCAAATATCCCAAATTATTATACCTATACCGACAATTGGGTCTAATAACTGTGCTCCAATTTTTCCAGCCACTACACCACCAGTCTTTGCTGCCATTTTTGCACCAGCTTTTCCGGCAAAGGATACAGCAATTTTACTTCCTACCTTTGTCACTGCTGGAATCATTGCCTTTGCAAGTATGTAAGCGCTTCCACCCGTCAAAACCTTCAATGATAGATTAGAGATATTTCCTTCTGTATCATTGATAGTCACTGCAATATCACCCAGATAACGCTCCCAATCTCCCTGGGGAATTTTGTAACTGCTTTGGATATTAGAAATATTTTTACCCAATTCTGACACATACACATTTATACTATCGCTTGTGATTTTCTCAAGTTCAAGCTGTGCAACTTTAGGTCTAAGAACACGCTTGGCAAATTCTGTTTGAAAATCCTCAGTCAATTTTTCGGCGACTGCTTGTCCTGGAGCTAAGTTATTTTTATTTGTCCAATGAGCAACTGCTGAATATAACCATGTAAAAGGAGTGCTCAACTCCATCTTCTTTTGATTGAAGTAATTAAAATACCAATCGAGAAAGCTATCATCAACACGGGTCATTAATTCATCTACCCACTTATCTAATTGTTCTGAAGCAAAACTCTCTGATTGAGAGTGTGCATTCCTGAGAGCAGTAACAAGCGCTTGGTCGATATCTTTGGGTATTTGTGGTGGGATTACTACACTGATTTCTTTACTAGGATTCTTACCTAAATTTCCTGTTTTTACGGGCGATGAATCGACTGCTATTAAAGCTTTGCCTAGCAGGGGAATAATAACAATGATAATGACAACAGCCCATATAAAGGGAGCCACTGACTTAATAAAGTCACTCCAAGCTCTAATGCGTTCCGTCTTTTTTTCAAAAGAAACTTTTTCTTCTACTTCCTGGGAATTTTGTCCAGTATCTGCTGATATCACTGGCTCCTGAATAGAAGTAGACTCTAAATCCTGCGGTTGCTCATGTCTCATAGTAGTTTTTAGGCTAAAATATGATTCTTAACTAATTTAAAATTGCCTTCATCACATACAAATCCAATGGGGATTTTTACTATATCTACTTAATTATTCTTTTTTTTGAAACAAACGTCCTCTTAACTCGTCTTGCAAGACAAGTTAGAGGTACAACACACTAAGCACTTTTACCGTGTTATCCGCTCTTAAGAAGACCCTTAATCCTTATCCTAAACTCGATTTTTGGTTCCAATCCTACCGACGTCCTGGATCAGAGGATCGGGTAGTTGGGGGAATAAGCTGTGAAGGCTTGCCTTTGCGTAATTCTGTATCAACCGTCATGCCCAGAATTATTTAGAGTGCGTAAGTTTCACAACCTTATAAATATTTAGAATCAGAACAAAGGTTTTGAAGAAGTTACCTTCTACTCACCAAAACTCAACTCATGAAAGAGGCTAGTTATGTTTTATACCGTAGAATCTGGAGACACACTACCGAGGATTGCTGAAAAATTTTATGGCGATCGCACTTGTTGGCAAACAATTTATGATGCTAATCAAGATGTGATTGTACTTGTACCTGGAGTGGAACTTTTCATTCCTCTTGACTCATGTTCTGAACTTCAAAGGGAATGTGAGTTCATGATTGTTTAGGATAACAATAAAAGCCCTGTGCTTGGATAATTTTATAAGTCCTTCTTAATAGGAATATAACTACGAGCCATTGCTGTTAGTTGAGAGCAGGTTTTAAGCCACGTTCAACAGCTACTTTCATGGCTCTCGCTTTACGTACCAACCCACGTCGGTAAACCTCCATCAAATCATCTAATCGTTTCACTTCTGCATCATTAAGTTGTCCTTCTTGGTTACGCGCCAAAAGGTCACTGAAAACCTCTTGCTGTTGTCGTTCCATTTGTAGATCGCATAGAACTAAAACTTGCTCATCAGGTAGCGACTCAACAGGTAGTTCCGTAATTGCACGGTCTATCCATTCTACTAATACATCTGACCGTCGCCGATGAGTGAGAGCAGCGATTTCTTTTGCCTGTTGTGCCAGTCTTTCTGGAAGTTCTAAAGTAATGATTTCAGCCATTTATACCAGCTTTGCCTTATGAGTTTAAATCTTCACGCCATTTAAAAATAATTTGCTCGTCAGCCTGCCTAAACTCGATATTAAACTTATCAAATACAACTTCCCGCCCCAGAAGCAATTGCTCTCCACCTGTATTAGTTTGTAACCATGCCACAGGAGCAATAAAACTGTGTTGATCAATTGTCATTTCAACATTGCGTAAAACATACTCAACTCTTCCGCCTATGGTTTCTGCCAATAAAGTTGATTCCGCATCAGCTAAAGCATATCCTAAATCTTGACCAACTTTTAATGATATTAAACTCAGTTCAGCACCAGAGTCTACTAACATTGTTGTAGAAATATTTATATCTCTGTGCTTCAGCTTTACATGATAATTTGGCTGCCAATCATGGCGACTAACTGTACGAAAGAGAATTGGCAAAATCTGGATAGAAGCGGTGCTACGGGGAACTAAGTAAATTGCATATAGCTCTTCTGAAGCCTCTGCTAACTCTAAAACTTCACGCAAGTTTTCACTGTGAGCAATTAAGCCACTAGCATTGTAAGCAACATATTGATTTCGATATAAATCTAATAACATTTGGCGGTTGCGGTTCAGCCACTTCAACATTTCGCGGCTTTCATTTTGAGATAATGTTTTACTCATATATATTGCAATTTATAAATTAAGAAATATTAAACAGCTTTCCCGTTTACCTTTCATTGTAGCTTTAACGGTTGTAGGAGTAGCTTGCTGTCGGGTGTAAGGGTGAGGAACTGCTGCAACTACCCAGAAGTTTGCTCTTTTGAATATCTGCTGACTTTATCGTTAGCTTATCTTGCTGAGGCGCGTTGTTATCTAGAATTAGAAGAACATGACACAGCACTTCGTCGCTTCCAAGAAGGTGCAACAGTTCTCCGTTCACGAATTCAGAAATATATTGAGCTTCTGCTTACTTCAAATCCAGCAGTATACCTACAGCCTGAGTTTAAAGAACACATTGACTTGCGGAGATTAACTCGAATTTACCAATGGATTAATCCAACTTTGGATGAAAATACTGTATTTGAAATGCAACGCGAAAATCTCATTAAGATAGCGCAAGACCCCAGTAAGTGGGTAGATTCGCTACCAGCAGCAATTTTAACTCGTGTTGAAGTTCAAGGAGGTTGGTTCGGTCCAAATCACGACGATTTGAAAAAAGAGGCTTATAAACGTCTTCCTCAAGTGCTGGAAGTCGTGGAATCGATGATTGAAACTAATCGCTGTTTTGAAGCGTATCAGGCAGAAGTACAAGCAATATCCCAACTAGGAATCAGCTTCCATGAATGGCTTAAATTAACTCCATCTACAGAAGAAAAACCGGACAAGGCAAATTTAATGTATATCATTCCAGAAAAGCCTTTAGACTTGCCACTTTTAAGTTAAACTGTCCTTGCTTTTAACTTGCATTATTTGGACGGGCAAGATGCCCATCCCACAAGAACTCAGATAAGCTGTCGCTTTTTCCTTTGTAGGCGCGACAGCTTAAAACACAGCGAAAGCGATCGCTCTTTTCCTTCTCTTGGCGTCCTTGGCGTCTTGGCGGTTCCATAAAAAAATAAGGTGCGTTACGAAAAACACGAACGCACCCAATGAAATTTATTACAGAGATTATCTAGAAGTAAGGTTAAATCTTAGCTTCTTCCTTCACCAACTTATCCCAACCCAAATCTTTCAAATTGTTATTCCGACGCAACGGACGAGTCACCAACTCCAGAATGTCACGCGCATTGGTAAAACCGTGAATCTGAGCAAAAGTGAACTCAACAGACCACTTAGTATTAATACCGCGTGCTTCCAATGGGTTAGCATGAGCCATACCAGTAATCACCAAATCTGGCTTTAACTCATAAATTCGCTGCACTTGATTGTAGTTGTCTGGCTTCTCCACAATCTTAGGCAGAGGTGCGCCCATTTCCTGGCAAGTTTTTTCCAGCAACGCCAGCTCAGCAGCTTGATAGCGCTTATCCATGTAAGGGATGCCGATTTCATGAACCGTCATACCGCAGCGCACTAAGAACCGTGCTAGCGAGACTTCCAGCAAATTATCGCCCATGAAGAACACAGACTTGCCACGAATCAATTTGACGTATTCTTCCAAGCCTTCCCAAATTTGAGCTTCCCTTTCATCCAACCCTTTGGGGGTAATACCAAACACCGAGCAAATTTTCTCAATCCAAGCACGGGTACCATCGGGACCAATTGGGAAAGGTGCGCCAATCAGCTTGCACTTGCGGCGACGCATCAAAGTCGTAGCAGTGCGGCTGAGGAAGGGGTTGACACCAGCGACATAATACCCTTCTTCAAGGGTAGGTAGTTCAGTAAAGCGCTTTGCGGGTAGCCAACCAGAAACTTTAATTCCTTGCTTCTTGAGTTCCAGAGTTAACTGAGTGACAACGGGATCAGGAAGGGAACCAAACAGCACCAAAGGTGGATGATCCACATACTCAGACTCTTCTTTAACGACTTCTTCTTTCTTCTTACCAAAGTTGAGAAGTTTGGAAATAGCGTTGCGCTCGTTTTTCTCTGTTTCCGCCACGGGTGCTTTATCAGGACAACGTGTCGCCATCGCCGCTAACACGGTGTCTTCCCCTTGGGTGAAGGCGTAGTCCAAACCGTTGGCGCGTGCGACAACAATCGGAATACCAATTTCGCCTTCTAGCTTGGGTGCTAAGCCTTCCAAATCCATTTTGATGATTTCCGTGGTGCAAGTGCCAATCCACACAATCACGCTGGGATTGCGATCGCGCTTAATCTGCAAACACAGCCGCTTTAACTCTTCATAATCATTAAGCTGTGCGGAAATATCTCCTTCTTCCAACTCTGCCATTGCATAACGGGGTTCAGCAAAAATCATCACCCCCATTGCGTTTTGCAAGAAGTAGCCACAAGTCTTTGTCCCAATTACCAAAAAGAAGCTATCTTCAATTTTTTGATAAAGCCAAGCGACGCAGCTAATTGGGCAAAAAGTGTGGTAATTTCCAGTTTCGCACTCAAAAGTTAAAGCTTCTGGTTGAGCAATCATTTTGGTATTTTCTCCCCTTAATTTTTATAAGAAAGAAGATAGAACAAAGAAGAATTTATCGAGTTTCCTTCTTCATTCTTCATTCTTCACTCTTTAATGGTTGGGGAAGAGACGAGCAATCTCTGAGTCATCTTCTGAGTCATCAAAAGAACCAGAAGGTAGTTCTTCCCCTAAAAACATTTCTTTATGCGCTTCCTCATTTTGGGTTGCGCTTTCAGCACCCCAAGCATCTGACAACACACCGGCAAAGCCACTCTCAGAAGTTTTGCTGTCTACTTCGTTCAAATGATCCAAAGAAAGTTCACCGAACTCATTAACTGTGTTATGTGCTTGGTGAGGTTGATTGTTCGAGTTTGTATCGTTGGATGAGGAATTGCCGGTCCGGTTTTGAGTCACATTATCGATTGTTGGATGAGATACTCTAAGGGTTTGGTTGTGTGTATCTCCCAGCTCCAACTTGTTAGCTATTCCCTCTTGCCCAAAGCTACTTATCTGAGAATTTGTTAGTGTTTCATCATTGAAGTTTTCATATGAAACATCTAATTCCCTGTATTTTTCTATACGTAAATTGGGAAGGGCGCGGTTACCGAGAGCTATATCTGGATCAAAATTTAACTCCAGCACCTCGACCAAGGTATCGGCGTCAGGATTCAATTTGGAAAAGGGCAGCATTAACTGTGCCAGCTTAGGTTCCAGCGCGTTAACGACTCCCAGGATGAGGTACGAAGATGGTCGTCTGCCACCATCCGGGGTGGAAACAGACTCCACTTCCATGTGCAGGGCAATCCAGTCACGATTTAACTGGAAAAATTGCAACCACTTTTGCTTTAAAGAATCTGTGAAACTATCAAAGAAAGCCATATTGTCCCCCATCCTGGAATTAAGATGATTTATACAATCATCAAGTCTAATTCCTCTTCTGAATTAGGAACCTGTGTTTTAGTGGGATTTAGATAAAAATCTGATAACAAAGCGAACACGTCGCGGTCTGGGGCGTCATTTGGGACAACACCTTCTGGACGCGCCAGAATTTGGTCAGCAATATTGAGATAGTAATCGCAAACGTAATTCAAAGAGGGATCAGATTCTGCCATTTCAAACAAAGTTTTACCTTTGACGCGGGAAACACGGATATCTTCAATCAAAGGCAAAACTTCCAGAATTGGCATGGACACTGTTTCCACATACTTTTCAATCAAGTCGCGCTTCGAGGTGCGGTTACCAATTAACCCAGCAAGACGCAGTGGGTGAGTCCGGGCTTTCTCCCTGACTGAAGCCGCAATACGATTGGCAGCGAATAAGGCATCAAAGCCATTGTCAGTCACAATCAAGCAGTAGTCAGCATAGTTGAGGGGTGCTGCAAAACCACCGCAAACAACGTCACCGAGAACGTCAAACAAAATCACATCGTATTCATCAAAGGCATTGAGTTCCTTTAATAATTTCACGGTTTCGCCTACCACGTAGCCGCCGCATCCAGCACCTGCGGGAGGACCACCTGCTTCCACACAATCCACTCCGCCATAGCCCTTGTAGATCACATCTTCGGGCCAGACATCTTCGTAGTGGTAGTCCTTTTCTTGCAGGGTATCGATAATTGTCGGAATTAAGAACCCGGTGAGGGTGAAGGTGCTGTCGTGTTTGGGGTCGCAACCAATTTGCAGCACTTTCTTGCCGCGCTTGGCTAAGGCGACGGAGATATTACAGCTTGTTGTGGACTTCCCAATACCGCCTTTTCCGTAAACTGCTAGTTTCACTGTAGTTTGCCTCTTATAGTTTCTTGTCAAACTCGTCGCTCAAACAATTCCCTGCACCTAGCCGAAGATGGCGATTTGTGAGGTCTGTGAGTGCCATTATTGTGCAAATCACACGGAAAATAAAGGGGCTGTTCAAGTCTACTAGGGTTCTATCAAGTGAATTATGCCTTAATTCAATGAATTATAGTTTTTTTGATTTATAAACACTTTTAAAACTAAAATAACTTAAAAAATCATACCTTATTAATACTTTTATATAAAATAAGTTACAAAATACAAAAAATAAAAATCCCGCTACACCGATTGTGCGTATCAAAAAGACCTATGTGGATAGGTATACCTCTTGGTAGAGAAATGAGTGTAAGAGCTATGAGAGGGTCGTTGAAAGTAAATTTGCAAATAAATTGGCAGTTTATTGTCAACGGCTAAGACAAAATTATTCCGACTTGAGAGCAACTGCCTGAAAAATATAAATAATTATTACCGATGCCAATATTTGTTAAACTTTGTCTCAAATATCAAATCTACTGGTCTTGAGGCTGCCAAAATCAGTTATAGCGGTTTTCATTCACAGCGAAAAAACCTCGCATCACTGAGTGTGCAATTCCATTTGTACTGGCAGGATGTGATTTGTGATGAATCGCTATCAGGGATTGAAATAATTCAAGAAACATCTTCTTGGGGTGAATTCATCTCCTGTAAAGATTGCCAGCCTGCTTCCCACAGAGAACGGTCTTGTAACAATTTGGCGTTTATCCAAAAGCGGACATTAGGGTCACAAGCAGCGACCATCTCAGCATAAACCCAGTTGCCCTGATTTTTACGGTTGACGACTTGGAAGTGTCGCCAGCCATCGACCTTTTGCTGCGCTGTCCACTTAGAACCAACTAGGTAAGGAAATTTCTGCTTTTTAGCCATCGGTCATTAGTCAATATAATCATTGGTTATTTCTCCCCCATCTCACGATGTCCGCAGACAGGGAGAAATTGATATAAGCATAGAAAGGCGATGCGGAAGCCGCCGCCGCGAAGGCGATCGCCCAGATCAATACTCTAGTCAAAATATTGGGGGTTTAACTTTCATGATCGTCCAAGCACAGGAGCAACGCAACTACTCACCTGAAGAATATCTGGAACTGGAGGTCAATTCAGAAGAACGCCATGAATATATTAATGGAGAAATCATCCCTGTGACAGGTGGTACACCCAATCATAACCAAATTGCGCTCAACCTAAGCGGTGCATTGAATTTTGCCCTCAAGCGTCAGCCTTATCGAGTGTTTGTCACCGATCAACGGCTTTGGATTCCCCAAAAGCGAATTCATACTTATCCTGATGTGATGGTTGTTGCAGGACAACTAGAATTTGCTGAAGGACGGAGAGACACTCTCACAAACCCGTTGATGATTGCTGAGGTACTCTCAAAATCTACCAGAAGTTATGACAAAGATGAAAAATTTGCGGCTTACCGAAGCATCTCCAGCTTTCAGGAATATGTTCTCATTGACCAGTACACGATGCATATTGAAATACTTCAAAACTGATAATCATCAATGGCTCTTTTGTGAATATGAAAATGGTGATGAAATGCTGTCACTTGCTTCGCTTTCCTTTCAAATTTCGTTAGAGATATTTACGATAAGGTTGATTTTGCAGGCCTGAAGTTGATTGACAACTTATCAGTTACCAGTTACCAGTTATCAGTTATCAATTCTTGTTCACTGTTTACTGTTCCTGGTTAATACCACTCGCCTCATAAAATAAGCCTGTAGATAGTTGCAGGTGATAGCAGGCGAATTAATGGCAGATATACAACTGAAATTCAAGGACAAGATGCAGTTACAGCCACAGAAGAATTATTGAAATTTCGGTAATTGGGAAACCGTCGATGAAGTTGATAGAGAAGCCACCATCGTCATACAATCGGTACTATCGTTGCTTATTGTTGGCGGTACCTTGGCGGCGGCGGAAGGAATCGACAAGTGGTAGAAGAATATAGAGGTAAGTTGGCAAAAAGATTGAAAAAGTGCTGATTGTTGGACGCAATGGTAGGCGCATCCTTTTGGAGAACGCCACAATTGAGCAAATTAAGCAAATTCTAGATGAGTGATGCAGTGTGAAAGTCCTTCATCTCGACCTGAAACAAGTTGCGGGTAATTATGTAGAGCTACGTTATTTCGTTGATAATCCTAATCAGTATCAACGGCGATCGCTACCTTTAGAACAAATTGCTGACTTACTCAACCAAGCTGAAAAAGACTGATGGATGTGCGTTTGGCTGTGGATTATACCATAACTGGGCGGCAGTTGTATAAAAACTGGTTGGATGGCAATGAACAGACTTTCCGGCAAGGTTTGCTCAATCAGTATCGGGATGAAGGTATCATTTTAGCCATTGTGATGCAGAGTCGCCCATTTGCCTGGGAAGTGCTGCACGATGGCAATGGCTTTCTGGTTCAACGTGGTATTGTCGGTGCGGTGGTTATCATCAGAGACCGGTGAAGCGGTTATCTGTGGAGGAGAAACCAGAAAATCGGGGTTTGCGAAGTCTTGTTTATGGCGAGTTCCCCGCTAGGTGTACAACCAGTGCTGGAATTTGAGGCGGAGGAAGGAGGCAAGTTTGACGGCGACAGCACGACAACCTTTAGCGCTGACGGTGGAAGAAAGCGGCTGTTTGTCGGAGTTGGGTTATTTTGGTGGATGTTTACGACAAGGGATATTTTGATGTTTTACACTTGACGGGTCATGCTACTATTCAAGATACAAAACCATACTTTATAACAGAATCGGAAACGGGCGAGCCTAACTATGCAAGCGCCAGCGATATCGCCCAAGAGTTAAGATTTCGATTACCCAAATTAATTTTTCTGTCGGGTTGTCGCACTGGGCAAGCAGGAAACGCGGGTGCTGTGCCTTCGCTTGCACAAGAGTTGCTGAATGAAGGTGCAACAGCAGTTTTAGGTTGGGGTCAAAAAGTTTTAGATACGGATGCAACCGCAGCCGCCGCAGCTTTGTATCAGGAGTTGGCGGCGGGTAAGCAAGTTGCTGAGGCAGTTGCTTGTACTTACCAGGCGTTAATTAAGAACAAGGCGCGGGATTGGCATTTGTTGCGGCTGTATGTCAAAGCGACTTTACCAGGCGAGTTAGTCACAAGCTTGCGGACTCGTGGACGCAAACCCGCACCACCGCCATCTGTGGCAACGCAGTTTTTAGACACTGCTGGCAAGGTGAAAGTTTGTACTCGTGAGAGTTTTGTTGGGCGTCGTCGGCAGTTGCAAAGTTGTCTTAAGGCGTTGACTCAATCCCCAGAACAGCTAGGCGTGTTGATTCACGGCATGGGAGGTTTGGGTAAGAGTAGTTTAGCCGTAAGGCTTTGTGACAGACTGGCGCATTTTCAGCGAGTTGTCATCGTCGGACGGATTGATGAACCGACGCTGGTGAGTCGCTTGGCTGAGAAGTTGGATAGCAAGGAACTGCGGGAAGCGTTACAAAGAGACGATGAGGAATTGAAGTTTCGGCTGCGACGGGTGTTTGGGGAGTTGACAGCACAAGGGGCTAATCCCTTTTTGCTGGTGCTGGATGACTTTGAGGTGAATCTCGAACCGCGCAATGATGGGTATGTGTTGCAACCAGAAGCGGCAACTGTTTTGCAAGCGTTAGTTTGGGCGATTCGCGATATTTCCGCACCTGATCGCTTAATTCTCACCTGCCGTTACGACTTTGAATCTACACCGTTGCAGTATTTCTACAAGCAACCTTTGGAGGCATTGCGAGGGGCAGATTTGCGAAAAAAGTGCGATAGCCTCGCTGCCTTCAGTACGAAATCTGTGGTAGACGAGGCGTTGCAGGCGCAGGCGAAACGGCTGGCGGATGGAAATCCCCGCTTGCTGGAATGGTTGGATAAGATTCTGCAAAATTCAACCGTTGATAAAGTAGCGATTCTCAACTCTTTGGAAGTTGATTCTGTGGAGTTGCGAGAGCAAGTTTTGGCAGAAGCGCTGCTGCAACAGATGGATGATGGAATGCGAGAGATGTTGTCGCGGGGTTTGGTGTTTGAGTTACCAGTACCAAGAGAGGCGTTAACCGCAGTTTGTGAATCTCTGCCCAATTTGGATAAGTATATTGATAGGGCAGTGGCGTTGGGATTATTGGAAGTTAGTCCGGATCAGTCCTTGCGAGTACCGCGCATTTTGCCTGTAGAGTTGTTTGATGCAACTTCTTTATTTGTACAAGCAGCACAGGTGTTGTATCGTCTCTGGTGGGAGGAGTCTGACAAACGCACGGAAGCGCAAGGACTGGAGATTGTGCGCCTAGGACTGCTGGCAGAAGAGCAGGAAATTGCTGTCAGCGTTGGGGACTTGATTGCAAATCAATGGGTGAACAGTTCCCGATTTTTGGAGACTGTCCAACTTTGTGAGCAACTACTGCAAAAGTTTGTGGACTACCGTATCTTGGGAACCATCGCCTATGCAGAAGAAGTTCTGGGCAGAGTTGAGGATGCTGTTGCCCACTATCAGCAATCTTTAGACTTTTGCCCTGAGGCGGATTTGCAACAAAAAGCCGCAACTCTGGGCAACATGGCAGGAGTGATCGCCCAACAAGGGGACATCCAACGAGCGATCGCACTTTGGGAACAATCCTTGGAATTATATGAGCGCATTGGCGATGTCCGTGGCAAAGCTGTAACCTTGGGCAACATGGCACGAGTCATAGCCCAACAAGGGGACATCCAACGAGCGATCGCACTTTGGGAACAATCCTTGGAATTATATGAGCGCATTGGCGATGTTGGTGGCAAAGCTGCAACTTTGAACAACATGGCACTACTCATAGCCCAACAAGGGGACATCCAACGAGCGATCGCACTTTGGGAACAATCCTTGGAATTATATGAGCGCATTGGCGATGTTGGTGGCAAAGCTGTAACCTTGAACAACATGGCACTACTCATAGCCCAACAAGGGGACATCCAACGAGCGATCGCACTTTGGGAACAATCCTTGGAATTAATTGAGCGCATTGGCGATGTTGGTGGCAAAGCTGTAACCTTGGCAAATCTGGCTTATTGGGCAGGTGAAACCGGAGATAAAGCTAAAGAGTTAGACTTAAATCTGCAAGCCGCTTCGGCATTTGCACAGGTTCGTGCTTATGGTGATTTGGTGACAGTTTTGGGTAACTTAGGCGTAGCAGATGAAAGTAACGGTTTGGTTTACCTGGCTCAAGCAATCTGGCTTACCCTGAGGATTCAAGCTCCCTTAGCAGATACAATTCAGATCATCCATGCTTTGTATAACACAGTTCCTCAAGGCGATGAACTGGAAGCCTTGCTTGGGAGAACAGCACTGTTTTTTTGCAACAGTCGAGGCGAAGGGCATCCGCAGTTAGAGGAACTCCAGAAATTGAGTTTCAGAATGCTATCAGCGGTGGTGCGTGCCCAAGGAATTGAGACGCAGGAAGTATTTGATAGTTGGTTAGCCCAGCAAAGCCTGAATGAGCCAGAATATTTTCTACCGCAACTCACTCAACGCCTAGAGGAGATTGTTGGTGATGAGTGGTTATTTGACCGCAGTCAAGTTTAGTAGTACCTCTAGAAGGTGAGGCTGAGCCTCAGTATGGGCATTCCCAGCCAGAGTTTGGGAACGAGGAAGTATGGGATTTTCTCGTTCCCAGGCTCAGCCTGGGAACGCAATGCAAAGAGGCTCAGCCTCCTGACGCTCCAACTACACATCAATCAAATCAACAGCTAAAACTGCCTTCATACCCATGTAATTACGGTAACTGGAATATCGCCAATGAGCAGGATCATCCACATAGCCGCGCCTGAGTGGGTTATTGTGCATATATTCCAACTTTTGGCTGAACATCTGTTGACTAAATATTGCTTGGGGGTGTGAACCTTCCTGCCAAAGCTGGTATTCTTGGGTAGTTTTGTGTAATTTTTTGTGAAATTTTAGCTGTTTTAACAAATACTCAGTTTGATTCTCTTTTAACCAATCAATCACAGATCTGGCTGTAAATGACTTGAATGCTGCTATTTCTCTAGATAAATTTTCAGCTGATGCAATTAAGTGAAGATGGTTTTCCATGATCACATACCCATGCAAAGCTAAACGCTGGTGGTTTTGTAGAAAGTCTAATGAGTTGAGAATGATTTGAGCTAAGTCTGGTTTACTAAATACTGCGATCCAGTTGACAACTGTGCAGGTGAGAAAATGAGGCTGGTTTTCTAGAAATTGGTAGCGAGAACGACCCATAGAGTAAGGAAAGGTGTGAATATGGGAGGCTGAGCCTCTCATATAGCATTCCCAGGCTGAGCCTGGGAACGAGTATTTCTTTAGATAAATTTTCATTCGTTGTGAATATGGGAGGCTGAGCCTCTTGATATAGCATTCCCAGGCTGAGCCTGGGAACGAGTAGGCTGAGCCTGGGAACGAGTAGAGGTGTGAATATGGGAGGCTGAGCCTCTTGATATAGCATTCCCAGGCTGAGCCTGGGAACGAGTAGGCTGAGCCTGGGAACGAGAAGACGAGAAGGAGGAATCTGCTTAAGGATTTTGGTAAGCTTCGGTTTGTGATGTTATGGCAGTAGGCATTGGTGCAGTACGTTTCTTTTTAGGAGCCATAATGACAGACAGAAGTTTGGGGAAAGCAAAACAAGCAATAGTATTCAGCAATGTTAAGATTACTGCATCTATCGTATTCATGGTGAACTCCTCTTTTGTGAAAGTAGAGTAGTGAAAACTTCTACGCTGCTAGGTGCGATCGCCCAGTAAATAGCGGTTTCCGGTAGCGCTCTACCAACCGATCCCGCTGCATGATGATAGTACTTCCCTTCTTTTCCTCTTGTTTTTCCCACGTTGACAAGAAGTCGAGACAGGAGTGGTCAATGTAGCTGAGCATCTGTAGGTGAATATGAATTTCCTTTTTAGGAGGAATCTGCTCAAGGGCTTTGGCAAGTTGCGGTAGCCGGATAAATGTAGCCATCCCTTCCAAATACACATCAACGCGCTGGTTGTTTTCATCCGCAACGACATGGATATCGAGGTGGGAAACTTTGTAGATCAGCTTGATTGCTGACAACACAAGACCGAGTAGCACGCCAAAAAGTAGGTCAGCAGTGATAATTCCACCCAAGGTCGCAAAGTAGATGAATACAGGGATGCGTCCGTATTGTTGCAGCTTCCGGATATTCTCAACTTTCACCAGCTTATAGCCTGTGACTACCAAAATCGCTGCGAGGCTGGAGGTGGGAATTAGATTCAGTACAGAAGGCGCAACAACAACAAGAGCCAACAGCCAGACTCCGTGAAAAATCGCGGACAGTCTGGTTTTGCCTCCTGCTTCCACGTTTACAGAACTGCGGACAATCACACCCGTCATCGGTAGCGCCCCTAATGCGCCGCAAACCATGTTGCCCAAGCCTTGAGCTGCGAGTTCGCGGTCAAAATTAGTTTTTGACTCAAATTGAAGTCGATCTACCGCCGCTGCCGAGAGCAGGCTTTCGGCACTGGCGATAAAGGCGATCGCCATCGCCTCGACAAGCAAAGATGGCTTGAGTAGACCGATGAAGTTCTCTAGCTTTGGGATGTGAATCGTGGCGATAAGATTATCGGGTACATTAACGTACTGAATCGGCAACTTCATCACACTGGCTAGAGCAGTTGCAATCACGACAGCAATCAGGGAGCCGGGTAGCAATTTTAATCTTTTTGGCTTATAGTTCTCCCACATGATGAGGATAAGAATGGTAATTAAAGCTACAATTCCTGCCATGAGATGGTTGTTGCCTTGGGCAGGAAAGATAGTCTTATATATCTCGGTGGGAATAGAAATTAAGTTATCGATTCCGTGTGCGCTTGGCTTGCTATCGAACATCACATGGAATTGAGAAGCAAAGATAAGCACACCAATTCCTGCCAGCATCCCGTAGATGACTGCGGGAGATATTGCTCGGAAAACCTGTCCCAGCTTGAAGACACCAGCAAGTAACTGGAACAAACCCGCCAGCATTAGAATCGGTCCTAGCATTTCAATGCCGTACTGCTGAACCAGTTCCCAGACTATAACAGCAAGCCCAGCCGCTGGTCCACTGACCTGCAACGGTGAACCAGCAACAGTGCCAACAATAATTCCGCCAACGATTCCTGTGATGATTCCCATCTCTGGAGGAACCCCTGAAGCGATCGCAATTCCCATACATAGTGGCAGAGCAACGAGAAACACAACTACGGACGCCACTAGGTCGTTGACGATGGAGCGTTTTGCTTTAATATCTTTGATATCTCTGATTGTCATCTTCCTTTTCTCGTAATTTTCTATAAGTATTACTACTGCTGTAAAAGTTAAACTAATCACAATACTTTTTTCCAAAAATATCGTTCAACTATCATCTTCACGAACTTAGCAAACAGGGCGTAAATATTTGCGCCTAATACCTGAGAGAGTTGTAGGTACTCTCCTGACGTTCAAAATGGCATTTAATAGCTCACCAACTGATACTAAGTTGTAGTGAAAAATCATACTCACCCTGCTTTAACACTAAGTTAGACATTTGAACACAACTTGGTATGAAGCTGAAAAAATGACAATAGGCGACAATCAACAGACCCTGATTGTTACAGTTCTTTTTTATATTTATAAAAACTTATTAATTGTGTATTAAAAATTTATGAGAAAATTTTCATGTTCGCAGCCGATAGCCCATACCTCTGACTGTTTCGATATAGTCGTGACCTAGCTTTTTACGCAGATAACCGACGCAGACATCAACGACATTAGAGCCGGGATCGTAGTCGTAGCCCCAAACCTGACTCAGCAACTGCTCTCGGCTCATGACTTGCCCTGGATGACGCACAAAAGTTTCAGCTAGGGTAAATTCTCGTGCTGATAACTTAATTGGGCGATCGCCGATCCAAATCTGACGTTTAAGCAAATCAACGACAATGTTGCCTGCTTTAAGAACCATTTCTTCCTGTCGTCTGGGTAAGCGATTGTCACGCAATCGCGCCCGTACCCGCGCCAGCAGTTCTTCAAACCGAAAGGGCTTTGTTACGTAGTCGTCAGCCCCACCTTCTAGTCCAGCGACTTTATCGCTCACCTCGTCACGAGCGGAAAGGATAATGATAGGTAGCTGTTCGCCCTGACCGCGTAATTCTTCCAACACCATCCAACCATCTTTGCCAGGGAGACCAATGTCAAGGATGAGCAGGTCAAACTCTCCGCTTTGAGCCATGCTCGACGCTTCATGACCGTCTTTGGCAACTGCGGTAGTGAACCCCGACGCCCGTAGCCCTTTTTCCAGGAAAGCGGCTATGCGCGGCTCGTCTTCGGCAATCAGAATCCGATCAGTCAAACAGAACCTCCAAAGGGTGGGTCTAGTGGAATGACAATAGTGAATGTAGAACCCTTACCGGGTTTGCTTTTGAGTTCTACTCGACCACCGTGTGCCGTTGCGATCGCACTCACGATAGACAATCCCAAACCAGCCCCCTCAGAACGACGATAACTATGGGAGCCACGGGCAAAGCGCTCGAAGATCCGCTCTTGGTCGCCACGAGCAATGCCAACGCCTGTGTCACGCACCCAGAAATAAGCGTTATCGTTCAAAACATCCGAACCAAGCGCGATGACATCCCCATCGCTCGTGTGCTGAGTCGCATTCTGAGCCAAATTCATCATTGCCTGAGTTAGCCGTTGACGGTCAGCCACAATCCGCCCCATCCCCTTGTTCTCCAAACGCCAGTCTCGCTCACCTAAAGCTGTGGCTTTGGTATACAGTTCGTCAGTCAGTGAGCTAATATCTACTGTCTGTAGGTTTAAAAAATTCGGTTGCTCTGCTTTCGCAAGTAATAGTAGGTCATCGACAAAGCGGCTCATCCGATCAAGTTCATCAGTCACTAATTCCACTGTTTCACGTCGCTCTTGGGGATCATCACCTAGTAGTTCTAAATGACCTCGGATAATTGTGATTGGTGTCCGGAGTTCATGACCTGCGTCGTTGATGAAGTTTCGTTGACTGGCAAAGGCAGTTTGGAGACGGTCTAACATCTGGTTGAACGTCATCGTGAGTTCGGCAATTTGGTCTACCCCCTGCACCGCGATGCGTTGAGATAGGTCAGACTCGGTAATTGAGCGGGCTGTTTCGATAAGTAAGCGTAGGGGAGCTAATAACCGTCCAGCCACGACCCAAGCCAGCACCGATGCTACAGCTAGAACCGCTATTGTCACCTGAATAATCACAATAACCGCCTGGTTCACCTGCTCCAGAGCGGTATGATTTGAGTATACGACCACAAAGACACCGTGAGTTTTTCCTTTGACTACTGGCTGGGCCAAGTAGTAGAGGGTATTCGTTGAGGTTAATTTCTTTTGACCTCGCTCAGGCTGTTTGAGTTTCTCCCAGTGTTTTACAAAGTCTGAATTCGGCTGTAAAGGAGCTGGCAAGGCTTTAGGATTGGATTTGTAGAATTTCCCATTTAACAACGTAATCAAATACGCGTCCTCGTGGGGAATGTTGCGGGACAAAAATACATTAAAAATGGCAGCGACATCATCCCCAAAGGGTTGAGCTGTGTTAGGGTTCCTCCCCGTAGTTAATCGTTTAAACTCGTTTATCTCCTTGATGAGAAACTTTTCAACCTGCTGTTCTAGTTGGACAAGGAGAATCTCACGGATTGCCAGGATACATACCAATGTGGAGAAGATCATCAGCACGATGTACGAGATCAAGATGCGTGTGCGAACGCCAAAAAAGATTCTGCGCCATCCAGGAAATCGGTTTTTCTTTGTCACTTGAGCATTTTGATTGCTTCTCGTAAAGAAGATTTTTGGAGCCATGAGCCGATTAAGACGGTTGTATTGCAAAAATTTTTAGACGAGACCAGATCCTGGGAGGTGGGATGGGTGTTATGGGTGATGGCTATAGGCAGTTGACACAGATGATACTTTAACTAAAGTAACATCACTTTTTGCAACACAAAGGTTATTTGACTTAAACTCTTGTATGATAAGCTTTTTATAAGATGACGCGCCGCAAAGAGCTGCATCAATTAGTAAAAAATGGGCGGTAATACTCCTCTACAACAACGCGAACACCGATCCAGTTATTTGTGCCCCTCTTTGTACAATCACGGTATCAAAACAAAACTTATTCTTCTTCTGTTTGGACTCACTCGGCGCTTGGAGTCAATCAGGACTCATTGGACGGTAATACTCCTGGAGAAAGACGTGAACACCGATCCAGTGAGTTGCCCCTCTCTTTTTACAATGACCATATAAGAACAAACCATACACTTGTTCTATCTGCGCTTTTTGTGCGCTTGGAGTAGTTCTTTCCTAGAAAAGCCTATGCAACCAACTAATCCAAACCAATTTACAGAAAAAGCCTGGGAAGCGATCGCGCACACGCCAGATATTGCTAAACAATATCAACAACAGCAGATTGAAAGCGAACACCTGATGAAAGCGCTGTTGGATCAAGAAGGTCTTACCAGCGGTATTTTTACCAAAGCAGGTGTGAATCTGCAAAAACTGCGCGATCGTGCTGAACAATTTATCCAACGTCACCCCAAAGTATCTGGTAGCAGCAGTTCCGTGTATTTGGGACGGAGTTTAGATACTCTTCTTGATCGGGCTGAAGGGTATCGCAAGGAGTTTAAAGACGAGTATATCTCGATTGAACATTTGTTACTGGCTTATGCCAAAGATGACCGTTTTGGCAAAGGGTTATTCCAAGAATTTGGGTTAGACGAAGGCAAGCTAAAGAATATCATTAAACAAGTTCGAGGAAATCAGAAAGTGACCGACCAAAATCCAGAAGGCAAATACGAAGCACTGGAAAAATATGGGCGTGACCTCACCGAAGCTGCTCGTCAAGGTAAACTTGACCCAGTCATTGGACGTGATGATGAGATTCGGCGGACTATCCAAATTCTCGCGCCGTACCAAGAATAACCCTGTGCTTATTGGTGAACCGGGCGTTGGGAAAACTGCGATCGCCGAAGGACTCGCACAGCGGATCGTCGCCGGTGATGTACCCCAGTCCCTGAAAGATCGCAAACTCATAGCTTTAGATATGGGTGCTTTGATTGCAGGGGCAAAATTCCGGGGTGAATTTGAAGAACGCCTCAAAGCAGTCTTAAAAGAAGTTACCGAGTCCGGCGGGAATATAGTTTTATTTATTGATGAAATTCATACCGTTGTCGGCGCTGGTGCGACTCAAGGCGCAATGGACGCTGGTAACTTGTTAAAACCGATGTTGGCGCGGGGTGAACTGCGCTGTATCGGGGCGACAACTTTAGACGAATACCGTAAATATATTGAAAAAGACGCTGCTTTAGAAAGACGCTTCCAGCAGGTTTATGTGGATCAACCCAGCGTCCAAGATACCATTTCCATTTTGCGCGGCTTGAAAGAACGGTATGAAGTTCACCACGGGGTGAAAATTTCCGATAGTTCTTTAGTTGCAGCAGCGACATTGTCAAGTCGCTATATAAGCGATCGCTTCTTACCAGACAAAGCCATTGACTTGGTAGACGAAGCTGCGGCACGCTTAAAAATGGAGATTACCTCCAAACCAGAAGAACTGGACGAAATCGACCGCAAGATTCTGCAATTAGAAATGGAGAGGCTGTCACTGCAAAAAGAAAGCAATGCAGCATCTCGTGAACGCCTAGAAAGACTAGAAAAAGAACTTGCGGATCTCAAAGAAGAACAAAGAACACTCAATACTCAATGGCAGTCTGAAAAAGACATTATCACCAAAATTCAGTCTGTCAAAGAAGAAATTGACCGTGTGAACCTGGAAATTCAGCAAGCAGAACGCGACTACGACCTCAACCGCGCTGCTGAGTTAAAATACGGCAAGTTAACCAGTTTGCATCGTGACTTGGAAGCAGTCGAAACTGAACTTGCTCAAGCACAACGCAGTGGAAAATCTTTATTGCGTGAGGAAGTCACGGAAGCTGACATTGCAGAAGTGATTTCTAAATGGACGGGAATTCCCATCAGCAAGTTGGTCGAATCTGAAAAAGAAAAGCTGCTGCACTTAGAAGATGAACTGCATCGTCGTGTCATTGGACAACATGAAGCGGTGACAGCTGTAGCAGATGCAATTCAGCGTTCTCGTGCTGGACTGGCTGATCCCAACCGTCCTACAGCTAGCTTTATCTTCCTCGGTCCTACCGGTGTCGGTAAAACCGAACTAGCAAAAGCGCTGGCGGCGTATATGTTCGACACCGAAGAAGCGCTGGTACGGATTGATATGTCCGAGTACATGGAGAAACACGCCGTTTCTCGCCTCATCGGTGCGCCTCCGGATACGTGGGTTACGATGAAGGCGGACAACTTACCGAAGCAATTCGTCGTCGTCCTTACGCAGTGCTTCTGTTCGACGAAATCGAAAAAGCACACCCGGATGTCTTTAACATCTTCCTGCAAATTCTCGATGATGGTCGAGTTACTGATGCTCAAGGTCATACGGTAGACTTTAAAAACACCGTGATCATCATGACCAGCAACATCGGTTCACAGTACATCTTAGATGTGGCGGGTGATGACTCACGCTATGACGAAATGCGCCATCGGGTGATGGAGGCGATGCGAAATAGCTTCCGTCCCGAGTTCCTGAACCGCATCGACGAAACGATTATCTTCCATGCATTGCACAAACAGGAATTGCGGCAGATTGTGCAGTTGCAAGTAAATAGACTACGGCAAAGATTGAGCGATCGCAAGATGTCTCTCAAACTCTCGGAATCTGCTCTTGACTTTTTAGCAGAAGTGGGGTATGACCCTGTATTTGGAGCGCGTCCGCTGAAGCGAGCAATTCAACGCGAGTTAGAAACTCAAATTGCCAAAGCTATCTTGCGCGGCGAATTCAACGATGGTGACACCATCTTTGTGGATATCGAGAATGAGCGCCTTTCCTTTAAGCGCTTACCTGCGGAGGTGTTTACAGCTTAATTAGGTGAATAAATAACAAACACGCAAAGGTGCAAAGTTGAATAATTGCACCTTTGCGTTTTTTGTATAGAAATCATCGCAAAGGTGACGATTGGGCAAAGCCCAGCGCCCTAAAGGGCGATCGCTTTTCTGATATCATTCTGACATCATTAAGAAGCAGCCAGACGTTTTTAGTTGAGCGGTCATGAGAAGATAAAAGAAAAACTGAAGGGTAGTTCGTTATGAAGCGAGAATTTAATGTGATTATCGAGCGAGATGCGGATGGCTACTTTGTTGCTTCCGTCCCGGAGCTTCCTGGATGTCATACGCAAGCTCAATCTTTGGATGAGTTAACAAAGCGCATCCGAGAAGCAATTGAACTCTGTCTAGAATTTGAGGAGGAACAGCAGGATTCCCTGGACTTTGTGGGCATCCAGCGAGTTTCGGTTGAAGTATGAGTCAACTGCCAAGTGTGACGGGACGCGAAGTTATTGCAGCTCTTGGTAAAGTGGGTTTTGAAGTTGCTAGAGTTCGTGGAAGTCACTATATTCTGATACATAGCGACGGGCGTCGGACGGTAGTTCCCGTACATTCTGGTGAAACAATTGGTCGTGGTTTGCTGGCACAAATACTACGTGATTGCCAAATAACTCGTGAGGAGTTCAGGATGCTGTTGTGAATAAGGAGGGATATGCTTGTGCCAATGCTAAAAGTTCTCGGTCTTTTACGCCACGCCAGCCCATTTCCTCAACATTTTGTACTAAGTGTCCTGCATCCACAAGAGGTTTTTTTAGTTTCTTGCGCAACAGATTTTCATCTAGCAGGATGAGCACGGACAGTTCGCTCCTGATCTAGCATGGCTTTTGCAATCACTTCTAACCCAAGCTCTGAGTGCTTCTGCATACGGTCGCAAATCTGCTAGTGCCTTCTGCCTCGTTGCACGAGTGCCTATCTGCTGGTGTCACTGTGATGAAGATATAATAGAAGAATAGTATACCAACAGTAAGAAATTTCCTTGTTCTCCGCTTTAACAAAGAGTTAGTAGTCATGACTGCCAAAATATGGAGAGCAACAATAAGGTGTGAGGAGCCATGCTGAGAGTTACAGGAGTCACTCTGGAGAAATGGTATGACAATCACTCTAAATCACACTATAGTACCTGCACATGATAAAGAAGCTTCGGCACAGTTCTTTGCACGTATTTTTGGTCTCAAGGTCGAGGCTCCTTTGGGTCACTTTGCCGTAGTACATATCAATGACACGCTGACGCTTGACTTTGCTGACTCTGAGAAATTCGAGTCGCACCACTATGCCTTCCATGTCAGCGATGAGGAATTCGATGCAATTTTTGCGCGAGTTAAAGAGGCTGGTCTTGAATATAGTAGTGACCCCATGCACCAAAATAAAGGTCAAATCAACCACAGGAAAGGAGGTCGTGGCTTCTATTTCCTAGATCCCAATGGTCATAACTTGGAACTGTTGACTCGTGCATAATTTGGCATAACCAAACAGAATTATAACTTTGGAATTATACGCAATTAACTAAGACTTAGTTAATTGTCACTTGGATCGCTCTTGTTCTCTTACTTAAGAGAATTTCAAATTGTTTCCCATGAAAGATGAAGAGGAAATATTCCATAAGCTTAAATAAAAAGTGTTAGTGAAAGACATGGTAAGGAATTAGAACAATGAATCTTATTGCTTGGGTAGTTTTAGGTCTTCTGGCTGGTGCTATTGCCAAGGCAATCTATCCTGGTTATCAAGGTGGTGGAATTCTAGCTACTATACTCTTAGGAATTGTTGGTGCTTTCATTGGTGGAACATTAGTCAACATACTGCAAACTGGAAGTTTGGCATTGACTTCTGCATCTCTGACTCTTCCTGGTTTGTTCGTTGCAGTATTGGGTGCAATTATCGCTATTTTCTTGTACTACAAATTTGCCCGCAGAGCATACTAATGTTCTCTGAGTCACTTAGAAATATTTTGAGCAATACCCATAGTGATAATAGCCTCTGCATCAGCAGAGGATTTTTATTGGTGACATTTCATTCTAAGGAACGACCTCACCTCAACCACCAATCCCTTTTTCCTGAACCATTACAACTGACTTCACAGGTCGCTTGATAGGATTTCCGTCCAAATCAACCTTTCCATAAAAACTCTTGCCGTTGTAATAGTTGAGATAAGCTTGACTGATGCAACAACTTGTGGAGATCGCACCAATAGCCAATGTGCGGATAAAATTGTTCATGGCTTATTTTCCTCTACTTACAGGACTTACGCAAAAATCCTCAAAAATCTTAATTTATCAAACCGCCAAGACGCCAAGAACGCCAAGAATTCGTAGAGTGTGCGTAAGTCCTATACTTAGTTTGGTTAAGGAGTAGGAACACTCGAAACAGTAAACGGCAAATCGGGTGAAAGTCCTAGTCCACGTTTGTTAAATTTGCTCAATTACTTGTTGTAACTGAGTTAAACATGATTTTTCAGAAATACAAATATTCTCCAGAGTTTACTTGAGAATGATAATAATATAAAGGATTGGGGAGGAGGCGAGCGTCGCCTCCTCCCCCACAGCACTATTATCATTCTTATAAAAAATTGTTTATCCCTAAAGACGTATTGACTAAGTTTGCTTTCTTTTAACTTGTTCCAAATGACTGCGAGGTCGTGCTTCGCAGGCTGGGGAATAAGCGTGAGCGCAGGACTCTATCAAATCCTGACTAGCTAACATTAAAAAAACTGTGAAAGATTTCCTTAACTGTCTTAACTGTCCTTGTTTTTTCCTTACGAAAATGATAGTTAAAGTTTTACTGTTAAAACATTTTCTAACGACAATGAATAAATTAGCTCTTGAACCATACATTTGGAATCGCAAGTATGAATCCATGCCACGCGAAGAATTATGTGAGGTACAGAAAAACCGACTAATAAGATGTGTAGAAAGAGCTTATGAACACATACCCTTTTACAAACAAAAGCTTGATGCTGTTGGCGTACATCCTAGTCATATTCACTCTGTAGGAAATATTTCCCTGCTTCCTTTTACCACCAAAGCTGACTTACGCAACCAGTACCCATTTGGACTGTAAACATTCCAAATGGATTCAATTATTAGACTTCATGCCTCTTCTGGGACTACTGGCAAACCCACAGTTGTTGGTTATACTCGTAATGATTTAAACTTATGGTCAGAACTAACGGCACGAGCATTAGCAGCTAGTGGTGCAAAACCTGGAATTATCATTCAGAACACTTACGGTTACAGTCTTGCCACTGGTGGGCTTGGCTTTCATTACGGTATTGAACGCATTGGAGCTACAGTAGTTCCTGCTTCTGGCTCTTCACCTCAACGGAATTTAACACTTTTACAAGATTTTAGCAGTGGCATTATATTGAGTACCCCTAGCTACATATACAGTATTAGTGAAGTGGCAGAAAACGAAGGTATTGATTTACGTTCATTGCCTGTTGCCGCCGGGATTTTTGGCGCTGAGTCATGGAGTGAAGCTTTACGACATGATATTGAAAAACGTTGGAATATAGTAGCTTATAATACTTATGGATTAAGCGAAGTGATTGGTCCAGGGTCCTCACGAGTGTCCTCATCAAGTTGGTCTGCATATTTATGAAGATCACTTTATTCCTGAAATTATTAATCCAGAAATAGGGGAACGAATGGAAGAAGGAATATATGGAGAACTTGTATTAACAACTATTACTAAAGAGGCTGTTCCCCTAATTCGCTACCGAACTGGTGATATTACACGCCTATTTTATGAACCTTGTACTTGTGGTCGTACTCTCGTAAGGATGGATCGTGTTAAGGGTCGTATTAATGACCTAATTAGAATAGGAAATAAAACTTTATTTCCTACTGAAATTGAGGATGTGTTATTAACATCGCCGGATATCAAACCTCATTATCAGATTGTCATTGAAGATAATACTAATTTAATCGATGACATTGAAATCTGGGTTGAAGTTTCTGATTCAGTTTGGCAAGAAAAAGCTTTATTTGTTCAGCTAGAGCAGCAATTAACGTTTAACATTAAACATCATTTAGGGATAGCTATTAAAGTCAAGTTGATGCCACCACACAGTTTACCTCGTAGTGAAGGAAAAGCAAAGCGTTTAGTTAATAAAAATCAAGTTAAATACAGTCCTATTTCAAGGCAGTAAGCGATGTTACTTGAATGTTATTTGCTAGATGTATTTAACTAAGCTATTTTTTTTGAAAAAGGGAGCCTTGCTGGAGGCAGATGGCATTTATAAATGATGGGATGGGGATTCAAACCCCAACCCATTATTTCCACCTATTTAATAAGGAAAGGAATACAAGGACAGTTAAGACAGTTAAGACAGTTAAGGGATATTTAACAAAATTTTTAGATTTTACTTGATGTATACACCACATTACAAAACCCGCTAACGCCCATTTTGTAAGCATTAGCGGGATTTTACTTATGCGAAGTGGAGTTCTCAGCCGCAAGCCGTGACAGCAAATCGTTAGTGGGTTTTGAGGTGTAAAGAAGTTTGATTCGAGAAACATGTAAAAAATTTCATACTTTACACATATCAAAGCTTCATCCTTAAGACGGATTTTTTGGCTTAACTGTCTTAACTGTCCTAACTGTCTTACTGAATCTTCTTAATTGTCTTAACTGCCCTTGCATTTTTATGAAAATTTTGAAATATTAAAAGCGTGAAGTGTATGTCAGTACACTTCAAAGACTTCCACTCTTGGCAAAGATCAAGCGGACGCTTGAAGCCAGAGACTCTTTACGCTGCTGCAATAGTATTCTACCTGGACTGATGTCTTGAGGCGAACACTGTTGTGCAGTCGTTGTCTTTTACGTTGACAAACACCAAAAAAAACGTAATTTCTATCTATAATTGGTAGGAATTTTTAGGAAAATTTAATCAAGTATTTGTTGTTTTCCTTGCTCCAATTAGATATGAAATCTTTTGTCCTACGGAAATTTCAAATATTAGCAGAAAGTAGGCTTAATGAGACTAAAGTCAGTTAATTTATCTGAAAAAACTACAAGTGATATCCTTCAGAGTATTCGTCACATCGACCATATTACTTATGTTGCGTCATTTGAAGATGAACACAGGTTTCTCACAAAATGGAGTTTGCTTGGTTTCAGCGAACATATGAGGCTTGAGACTGTGCGTTTTCCCGCTACTCACATCGCATTAGTCAGTGGCATCAGTGCTGAGTATCCGTGGGCAACTATGACGGGGTTATCTGTAAGTGAAGATCCTAATTCACCAATTAATAAGTTAATAAATCTCTATGGCGAAGGTATTCAGCATACTGCTTACAACATTGATCCAGAAGCTGATATGGAAGAACTACATCACCAGATGGAAGAATTGGGGTGGAAGTTTATGACACCTGTATTATCATACAGTGATGAGTCTGGTGCGTTACTCAAGCAGATGTTTGTTGCTCCTAGTACTCCTTACGGTTCTTTTATCGAGTTTGTTCAACGCTTACCTGGGGCTGATGGTAAAGCTTTCAATAGCTTTGACATCAATAATATAGATGACCTCTACGAACATTATGCTGATTATAGTAATTGGCTTGCTGAAAAAATTTAAAGGCGTAAATATCAATACTTATCTATCAACAATTTGGCGCGGAATTTCATAGCCGAAGGTTAATTACTAAGTTTCACTCGTAGAGCTTTCGTGAACCAGTAAAACTGACTTCACGGGTCGCTTGATGAAATTTCCATCCAAATCAACCTTTCCATAAAAACTCTTGCCGTTGTAATAGAGGGAAGAAGAACTTCCACCATCGAGATTCATCGCTTTTTGGACGCCCAAGCTTTTCAGAAAATCTGCAAGTGCTGGCAATGACATCCCAGAATTATTAGGAGCCTTTGGCTTTTGAGCGACCATTACCAAAACAATGCTGCCATCACGAGTGATACCCATAGCACTCCTGGCGTTGCGTTGGGTGCTACCTAAGGCGTCTCGGGAATTAGCAGAATCCACAAAGCCTTCTTGCTTTAAGGTTAATTCTGGCAGTAGCTGGGGACCGCCACCCAATGCATCGATTAACTGGCAACCTGTTGGTGGTGGCGCATTACGCAAAACAATGTCATAGCGGACAGCTTGCCCGCACAAGTAGCGCCGGAATTCGCTACGGTTAAGTATTTTAGCAAGGTAAGGTTTTAGGTTGGGATTGTTTATGAGCCGCTCATTTTGTCTGGGATCAGCTACAAGCTTTCCTTGCAGGACAACAACTGATGTAGTTTTTTGGTTATTTGGGTCAAAAAAGCCACCGTTTATGATGGCGATCGCCTTTGGCACTGCGCTTTGCGCGATCGCCCAATGTTTCTGAGCAAACTCTTCTACAGTATTTAAGTGTGGCGACAATGCAGGTGTGACCAAAAACCGACTCTGAGATGGAATCAACAGAACGTGGACTTCGCTTTGCGCCAAGGTGCGCTGTTCATAACGGATAGTTTTTTCTGATAATGATGTTTCTTTTGGTACAACCGCACTTCCTAGTACAGAGTGTTGTGGGGAACGCCAGATAAATAGCATCAGCATCCCTAAACTCATGAGCGCTCCTAAAAACAGCCAGATTTTTCTCATCGTTCAACCGCTGAACAATCCTGTGAAGATATAGTGTCTCTAGTTGTAGCAGTCCATAGGCGATCATCGCTCTTGCCCTTATCCTCCTTAAGCTGTAAACATTCTTAAGACACAAGAAGATTATGGGGAGAGAATTTATGGAACATAGCACACTAGGAAACCTCAAACAAGAGTTGATTTCTATTTCAGCGGCTACCGACATTGGCTTTAACTGCACAAGAGCGATTAAGCAGCAAATCGAGACATTAGCGCAAAACATTGAAGCTCTTAATCAAAACAGTGAACCTACAAGCCGTATGGAGTTGCTGCAAGGGCGCTGGCGGCTTCTGTACAGCACGTTTGGACTAGAACGGGAAACAAATCTTTCTAGTCTTTCTTTTGGAAAGCTGCCGAATGTGGCGGTTAGCGTTACTGGTATCTTCCAAGAGATTTATACTGCTGGTCAGCAGTACAAAAACCTTATTGAATTTACGGTTCCCTCTGGTGTCAAAGGTATTACTGTAGTTACAGGGCGCTACACAGTAGCGGACTCCAGGCGTCTGGTCATTGATTTCTTGGAAACTTCCGTTATCAGAGCCACCGACGATTTGAATGACTCCGCTTTTCGAGAAGCTTTAGGAGTAGAGCAAAACTCGGCTCTCGAATCAACACTTTCTGGAAGTGGCTGGTCGGATATTACCTATGTGGATGAAAATTTCCGCCTTATGCGTGGCAATCAGCAGAATTTGTATGTGCTGGTACGAGCCGACTTTCGGCTAACAGAATAGTTAACCCACTTGCCACACACCTTTGCGTTTTTTCATTTAAGAACCTTGACATTTTTCACCTTTAGGAGTTGCATCTGGGTAAAAGGTAATTATCGCTTTTTCTTTCCTCACAAAAACTGCGGGGAAAGTTTTGCCTGTTTCTTGGTCTTGTACATTAAAAATACAAGCTCCGTCTGTATCACCTTGAAGTTTAAAGATTTTGGTTGCGTCTAAAAGCATTTCTTGGGCTGTGCTTTGGTAGCCATAGCCTTTGATAACATCTGTAACAGTTTGATTACCCTGTTTAATCACTACGCCCATCGTATAAATCAGACCTCGAATAACTTCTTCTCGTTGGGAATTATTTGGCAGTCGTCCTGCGATTCCCTTATTTTGTAATTCTAAATATCTGCCATAAAAATGTAAGCCGCCGATATCGTTGGCGTTATATATTTCTCCACAAAAAATGTGTTCAAATCCCCGATTTTTAAACCAAATATCAGTTAAATCTTCCAAAAATTCTGCTTTTGTGTTACGACCGGGACGTAGTTCACCGTCAGTCACTTTCTGAAGTTTCTGTAACACATCTGGGTAATAAGATAAAAGCTGTTCAAATTTACTGCGACTGACTTTGGTACCTATAGAACCACAGGTATTTAGTACAGCTTTATCAAAAGGGTTGAGTTTAGGTGCTGGCGGTGAGATGTCTAGCTTTTCCCCTGGTGGAAAACCAACAGGAACTGGGTTATTTTCATTATCAAAAAAAGGTATAAGTTTGGTATCTTGCTGTTGAGCGTAAACTGGATTATGCAACCAAACTGGGGAGGCAAATAGAAGGAGAGCAAATCCGGCTTTTACCCACTTGACTATATGTGTCACCATATTTGATTACATAAATTGATACTTATTGGAAGCTCCGCTTTTACTATATCAACTGGCAGAGCCACTTTAACAGTGAACAGTGAACAGTAAACAGTTATCAGTTAAATACGAGTGGTCGCGCGTCCCCCACCATACGCCGTCAGGACTGATAACTGATAACTGATAACTGTTTTAACGGCATTCCCAGGTAGAACCTGGGAACGAGTGTAGGTGGGTATATGCCCTACCTACTGGTAAATCCAAAATCCGATTAATCCTTCTTCAACCAACTGAACATAGCGCGTAAATCTTTGCCCACTTCCTCAATAGGGTGTTCAGCTTCTTGACGACGCATGGCGGTAAATCCAGGTTTACCAGCTTGGTTTTCTAGAACAAATTCCCGTGCAAATTGACCAGCTTGAATTTCTTGCAGAATTTTACGCATTTCTGCTTTAGTTTGGTCATTAACAATCCGAGGTCCACGGGTATAATCGCCATATTCAGCGGTGTTGGAAATGCTGTCGCGCATTTTGGCTAAGCCACCTTCCACAACCAAGTCAACAATCAATTTGACTTCATGGAGACATTCAAAATACGCTAACTCTGGCTGATAACCTGCTTCCACCAAAGTTTCAAAACCAGCTTTGATTAAGGCACTCAAACCACCGCACAATACTGCTTGTTCACCAAACAAATCGGTTTCGGTTTCTTCGCGGAAAGTGGTTTCGAGAATACCGGCGCGGGTTCCACCGATACCTCTAGCGTATGCCATCGCGCGATCGCGTGCCTGACCGCTAGCATCCTGGTACACTGCAAACAGAGCGGGTACACCTTGTCCTTGTTCATAAGTCCGGCGTACCAAATGTCCTGGTCCTTTAGGTGCAACCATCACCACGTCTACGTTAGCAGGTGGCACGACTTGACCAAAGTGGATATTGAAGCCGTGAGCAAATGCTAAAACATTTCCTTCTTCCAGATTGGGTTCAATCTCGTTTTTGTAAACGGTTTTTTGCACCTCATCTGGCAACAAAATCATAATAAAGTCAGCAGCCTTGGCAGCATCTGCAACATTTTTCACAGTCAGTCCAGAAGCTTCAGCCTTCGCTGCTGACTTACTACCCGGATATAGCCCGACAATCACATTCAGACCACTATCTTTGAGATTAAGGGCGTGGGCGTGACCTTGGGAACCATAACCGATGATGGCGATGGTTTTCTGTGCCAAAAGGTCTAAATTAGCATCTTCGTCGTAGTACATCCGGGCCATAATATCTTCTCCAGTCAGCAAGCATCGTGATTCATTGCAAGGGTATGATTTTACCGCAAAACTTGACCCCACCTGCCAATTGTTAAAACTCTATTGCTATAAGTTACCCAGCATCCACCCCAGTGCCAATCCAAACGCTGCGGTTCCAGTCATAACTAGCATAGCTGCATTGAAACTATTTAAATATTTCTTTAACCTTCGCCCGGTTTTGTTGAAAGTCACTATTAAATTGCAATACAAAACTAAACGGAGCATCGATTGCCAACCGATTATCATCCACAGCAAGATTATCAAAATGACTGTTAAAGCTGGAACCACAATCCCACGCCTGCTTGCTACATCAATCAATAAAAAAACGAAAAATAAAAGATTGATGCAATACATAACCATCGTTATTTGTGAAATATCCGGTAAAGGTAAAATACAGAAACTAAAAGCTAAAATAGAACGTGAAATTACTAAAATAAGTACCAATATCCAAGTCTTTTTGGAAATACGACTATAAATAATAGAAGCTAAGGGAAAAACAGCAAAATAAATGACAATAGGAACAGAAGCAGAAGATACTTTTATTAACCAACCGTTAAAGACATTGATGCTTAAAAAAGCAATTAACCAACCCCAATCTTTTAATATCTTCAGTAAAACTTTGTGAGAGTTTTCACTAAAATTCATGTTTTCTCTCGCCGCTTTCAAACGTAATATAGCTGTTTTTCTTGATTGGAGTCAAATTTATTATCAGCAATATCTTCATAAATCTTGATATATCAAGTACATATAGTCATCCTATTGGATTTGTGAAATAGGCATTTTTCACGAATCACAGAGAACGCAGAGTAAAGACTTACACAAAATTTTACAAATCATTCAGGAATACTATAGTCTTTTTGTTTATTATTTATGCAGGAAAAGCTTGTCAAGCAGATTATATTAGATTTCATAAAAAAGTAAGCATAAAAAAATCTGTTGTTTAAAACAGATTTCATCAGTGATTTTTATATTTTTGTGATTATCCCATTCTGCCTTTAATAAGTTGAGTCAATAACGCGGAAACCAAACCATTTAAATGAGATTGCTTTATAGTTCAACCCAACATACGCTGAGTGCAGAAGGCAAGGTAATGTTTTTAGGTTTCCCGATCTATTCTTTGTACTTCTTCATCAGATAATTTCACATCGACAGCATGCACTGTGTCTTCAATGCTAGAAGTCTTGCTTGCACCAGGAATAGGCAAGATACAAGGGGACTTGGAACGCAACCACGCTAGGACAATACCGTACACAGATACGCCTTTTTCCTTTGCGAGTTTGGCGATCGCCTCAAAATCTTCCAAGCCTTGATGGCGACGACTCCCTCCAAAGGGACTCCAAGGTAGAAATGTCAAACTTTCATTTTCACAATACTCCAGCACGCCATCAGACTCTGGCTCACGATACCAAGGATTGTACTGATTTTGCACTGAGACAATATCAACTACATCCCGCGCCCGTTTGATTTGTTCTACAGAAAAATTGGAAACTCCCACGAACCGAATCAAACCCGCCTCAACTGCTTCTTTAGCTGGTGCCAGGGATTCTTCTATGGTGTAATCTGTATCGGGGGCATGGTATTGCCAAACATCAATCGGTTTATTGCCGCCCAAAGCCTCAAAGCTGATACGGATGGTTTCGCGTAAATGTTCTGGATTACCGTTGCGTGTCCAATTCCCATTGGGACGCATCAAGCCCCCTTTCGTCGCGACAACAACATGGCTGACATCACCCTTGTAGGATTGCAAAGCTTTGTGAATCAGTCGCTCGTTGTGGTGCTTGTCTGATTCATCTTTGCAGTAGGAGTCGGCGGTGTCAATGAATGTGATACCTAAATCCAAGGCACGATGGATGACCTCAATTGACTGCGACTCTGGGGGGCGAGTGCTTAAAGACATTGGCATACCCCCTAAACCAATGGCACTTACCGAGACACCTGTTTTCCCTAGCTGTTTTGTTTCCATGTTTTTAACTCAAGTTTCAGCGTCATTACTTGGATGATAACTTCGCGCAAAGTCGCAAAGACGCTAAGAAAAACTTTGCTTTTTTACGTCTGACCTAAGAGGTAAAAGAAAATGACTGTTACACAAACTGCAACAATGCCAGAAACAGGAGGGATGTGCTGAGTGTTGCTAAAGAACTGAGCAACGTGCGACAGTTAATAGAGCAAATTGATGCCCAGTTGAAAAACTTACAAAATCAAGTTACTTACTCCACCATCACATTGAACCTAGAAGCAGCAGTGTCTGGTAGCGCCCCACAGCGTGCTTTCGGTTCACAAATGCAGTCAGCCTGGAATAATTCCACTCGCTCTTTGGCAGAATTCTCTGTTGGTTTAATGAAGTTGAGTATTTGGTTAATTGTGTATAGCCCCTATTTGTTGATTTTGGCTGCTGTCATCTATGGTTTGACTCGTTGGCGACGGAATGCACAACCTGTAGCATCAACACCAGAATCGGGTAACTCTGATAGATTTAGTTAGGAGTCTAAGGGCTTGTAACTGTAACTTAGTACAGCGTTGTCTACTTGTGAGCAGATTTGTACAGGTTTTTAGAAGCGGTGTAGGAGAATTTCTCCTGCCTGCGAATGTTGAATTGTTCTATACTGTACTCCCTGAGGGGGATTTGTAAATTAAAAATGAAAAATTGAAAGTTAAAAATTTTGAATCTTCCATTTTTAATCAAAAATTAAACAACCTCTGCTGTTTGTCCCCTTATCGCATTATTCGCTTGTTAACTCCTCTGTTTGCTCATCATTTGTACTAATTAAGACTAAATGATGAGCCTCTAAAATGCCAAGATATGTAGCAGAAGCATATTTAAACTCTTATGCCAGAACTACGCCACTCGATCGCTCAGCACTACCACGAACGCACTAAGTACGACCCACAGACGATCGCCTCTAAGAATAAGGGGTTAGACTGGTCTAAGCAACCGGTGCCGTTCAAAGAGTACAAAATAGGCTCTGCTTATGACCTCAAACCTTATATCCAAGAAAAACCCGAAGCATTTGTTGGTAACGCAGATGCTCAGTGGTGGCAGAGGTTGTCACGGCTGCTGTTTTGTAGCTATGGACTAACGGCAAAAATGCCTTCAATGGGAAGTGCGGTATATTTAAGATCTGCACCTAGTGCGGGTGGCTTGTACCCTGCGGAGATGTATATCGTTTCCCGTGGCACCTCATTGTTGCCACCAGGGCTGTATAATTACCAGTGTCGATCTCACTCGCTCATGCACTACTGGGAAAGTGATGTTTGGCAGAAACTGCAAGAAGCTTGTTTTTGGCATCCTACTTTAGAAAGTAGCGAGTTGGCAATTATTATTACTTCGGTTTTCTATCGTTCAGCGTGGCGATATGAAGATAGGGCATACCGACGCATTTTTTTGGATACGGGACACCTGTTGGGTAATATCGAGTTAGCTGGCACTGTGACTAACTATCGCCCTCATCTTATAGGTGGCTTTGTGGATGAAGCGGTGAACGAACTCCTATACATCGATCCCCAACACGAAGGAGCGATCGCAGTTGTTCCCCTAGCAGACTTGCTGGATATCAAACAAAACTTACCCGCAGGGCGAACCGCCTTACCTTCCGCCACTGAAACTAATTATCCTCAAATTCCCGATGGTGAACTCCTGAGGTATTTTCATTACCGTACACAAATTCAAGCAGGGACAACGGGTAAGCTTAATTTGCCTGCAGTGAAAGAAAAATCTTTGGAAGATAAATATAACTTTCCTTTCTGTGAAAAAATTCCTACCGCCAGCAAGCCGATTGATTGGGGAAAAAAACTGGAAGGACTAGAAGTGACGATTCTCAAGCGGCGTTCTACTCGCGCCTACAGTGGTGAGGATTTAACCTTTGAGGAACTAAAAGCTTTACTCGATTTTACTTACCAACCTCAAAATTACATTGACCAAGGTTTTGATAATGTAACTGATTACTTTGACCTGAATTTAATAGAAACATTTATTGCTGTGTCTGGGGTAGAAGGTCTTGAGGCTGGCTGTTACTATTACGCACCTAAAGCGCAAGAATTGCGACAAATTCGTTTTAAAAACTTCAGAAGAGAATTGCACTTCCTCTGTTTGGGGCAAGAGTTAGGAAGGGATGCAGCAGCAGTCGTTTTTCATACATCAGATTTAAAATCATCTGTGGCTCAGTATGGCGATCGCGTTTACCGTTATCTGCACATGGATGCCGGTCATTTGGGACAAAGGCTGAATTTAGCTGCGATTCGCCTTGGTTTAGGCGTCAGTGGTATCGGCGGCTTCTTTGATGATCAAGTAAATGAAGTTTTGGGTATTCCTCGGGACGAGGCGGTGTTGTATATTACTACGCTGGGAAGACCTAGGTAAAAGAAACCGCTCAAACTAATGGTTCATCGCCTTAATTATGATGGGTTGAAATACTTCGTAGTAAGCGCTTTAGCGCTAAAGCGCTCACTACCATAATTAATCACATGAACCGCTAGCTTAACTGATTTACTCCCAGCAACGCTTCACCTCGGCGGTAAAGTTCACGAGCAAAATCAGTCCACATTCCCTGTCCCCAATATCGAAAACAACTTGTTTGCAATAATAAGTTGTACAGCAATGCTTCCTGATAATCAGAACTCTGTGTCACTGAAGGATCTTGCTGCACGAGTGTATCGTATTTTTCATGAAACAAAGCGCTCAGTTTCTTCATCGGATCTAAGACATTTTCGTAGCCTTGAACCCAACTTAAAGAATTTGTCCAAGAAGCACCATCCATGTGAAATTGATGGTCTGTTTCTTTTAATTCTGCGATCGCCTTTTCTACTGCTTCTGGTGTTGCCTTTTCTGTGTCTACTCGCTGCCAAATTTTGTGTTGTTGTACAGCTTGACAAGTCGGATAATCCTCAGGATTAGCACCAGCAGCCTCAATTAATTCCAAATATTCAGTACCATTGAGTGCAACCACTCCGGAATGATTACCTCCTGAATCGCGGATTTCATGATATACCCTAATCAAATCGCGGGGATATTCATTCATCATGACGCCGCCATTTTCCCCATCGGCGATTTGGGTGACTAAAGAAGGAATGCTCACATTTCCAATTTGCTGTTTCCCTCTTCCTTTTGCCTCAAAATAAGGCTGCATTTGAGCGACTAATTTTGTATCGGAACCTTGGGTTTTAATTAATGCTGTGATGCTGATAGTTTCACCCAGAGAATTCCGAGCAACCAACCGATTGGGAATATATTTATCGTCATGGTGTAGCCCAGAACCATCCAAACGTTCTACTGAATGTTCTTGCACCATCAGCCAACGATACCCGCATTCTTTCAAAGCTTTGATATATTCAAACAGCGTATCTGGGTGATTAGGCAAGTGCATTTCTGGCGGAGAAAAGCCTTTGACTCGCTTGAGAGCATCATAGCCAAAAATTGCTGCAAAATAATGTTGCCACGCTTGAATATGCAGTTTAATGTCAGGAATTGGTGTGGAAGGAATAACCGCATGACTCCACATGGTTCCTAACCATTCAACATACGGTTGATATTGGGGATCACAGGTAATGCGTTTGAGGTTGTTGAGGATATCTTCTCGTCCCATTTGTTGTAATCCCCACAACAAATTACCCGAATAATCGAGCATAATTCGAGGATTGCAACCTTCACTCACAAGTTGGGGGATAAAATCTCCCATACGGCTGTAGCACCAGGCAAATGGTTCTGCGTTGTGGTTATCTCCTTGGTTGGGATGTTCAAACATATACTGGAGATTGCTGATGAGTTCCCCATTTGCACCCGCAGGTATTGTTGGTTGATGCATATGCAGCGCGCAAGCAAACCCAGCCGTGATATTTTGTAAAGATTGATTTGTGTTATTTAAAAACACAGGATTATCCTGTTGAACCAGCGAACGAATTTCTGCTTCCCAACCGCAAATATTTGGCAATCCTGTCCGGAATTCTTCCAAAACAGGTAAGTTCGCAAATGGTGTTGTTGCAGTCATAATAATTATCTCAATTTTTAGATTTTATTGAAAGAAGAAACCAGCAAGCAGAAGCGGTAACAGCAGAAGGACAGACACAATCAAGACGAGAGTTCCCGGATCAATCTTAATTTGTGGATCGCGCATTTTACACTCTCTTGGCTCATAAATATTACAAACGACTCACGAAAAAAAATTAGTATTTTTACTCAGTTACAGTTTGACTTAGATCAGAAAGCTAACACGATGTTTAGCAACTCAAACTTTTATTTGACTCATCAGGTTAATAGTATACCTAGTGTAAGGTTTAATCAATAGCTTTTTAATTTATGACAAGAAAAATAATTTGAGTAACTCGGTACAAATTTTGTACACATTTACCTAATCTGCTTTAGAAGTAGGCTTTTATTTGATGATTGTAGAACCTTTAGTAAAGAACAATTATAATTAATTTCATTCGAGCAAAATCATTAACTTTTACAGTTATCAGGAGAAGAATCGTGACTCAAGATTACTCAGCTAAATGGTGGGCAGTATTTATATGTATTGCTTTTATCGAAGCAGTGCTGCTCATTTTGTTAATTTCTAGACAACCGACTCCACTACTATTTGTAGCAATCATTGCTATTGCATTTCTGTTGTTTCTCATTCCTCAGCTTGATGAGGTTATTGCATTGACTTTTGACAGAGGAAAGCTAGAAAGTAAGATAAATTCCATCGGGAAGAAAGTTTCTACAACTAAGGCAAGAAGTGACAAGCTAGTTTTGTTATCTATGTCAAAATCGATGTATGATACTCTCAAGAAAGTTGCAGCAGGAAGCTTTAGTCCTTATCAAATAAGTGATGTTCTAGAAAGAGAACTTTATCACCTTAAGGATTTAGGGTATATAGAAGTAGGTAGAATTCGTGACATTCCGTATGAAGGTAATAATCTTTCAGAATATTTGAAAGTAACAGATTCTGGTAAGCAATTTATCGAACTTCGCAAGAGTGTAGAGGAAGACAGTAAAGGTTAATGTGAACTTGATTTCGTTAAGCCAACTTCTATAGCAATCCTAAATCATAAGCCCTGAGTCCTTACGGACACGCTGCGCGTATGCCTGCGGCACGCTGCGCGAACACGAAGTGTGTGCTTTGCGCTTACGGGCTGCCTTCGGCTACGTAAAATTCTCTCTTCTCTCTTTTCTTGGCGTCTTGGCGTCTTGGCGGTTGATAATTTTTACCTATCAAATAGGACTGCTATATGTGGTTTAAATCATGTAACCCACACCTCAAAGAGCGAAAAATTGCTTAACTACAGCACGAAATCCTAGCAATACAGGACTCGTTCATTCATCTTCCGCATACAGTGTGACAGTTCGCTTTAGAATAGCGAGATGCTCCGGAGCATCGCGCCTCACAATCCAAAATGCGTTACCCTAGGATATGTAGTGCTACAAATCACAAGTGTATAAAAGTAAAATTACCTACGTTTTATTTACACTGACCTTACTCATTATTCTTAGCTGGACAACGATCGCAAAGCTACCAAACAGATTGACTTGCCAGCAATCAAATGTTATTCGAGCAACAGGTGAAAGACACTATACACATCCCGACAAAATCGTGATTGAGCCTTGGCGGGGCGAGCATCACGTTTATGCGATTTTCATGATTCCTGGTGGGTATCTCAATGATAAGTTATTTACAGTCACAATAAAAGGCGTTGGCAGTTTCTGCGGAGAACTTGATTTTGGTGGCACTACCGTTGCCTATGGCGTTGCTGCCAAGCCAGGACATTACCTGATGAAAGCATTATTCCTTAGTCGGGCTGCTGTTTGGCTCATTGCTCAAGGAAAAGCAGATGAGTTAAAGCAGCCAGCTAACTGGAGACTGGGTTATGGAAAGCTAGAAGAAAAATCTCGTACCAATTAACGCACTTTCCCGCGTTTCACAAACCCATGACTGCACGATAATGAGCTTCAATTTCAGCAACAGTCTCAGACTTGCGCTTTGTATGCCATTGACTGTGATTGAATAGTTGTTGCCGCAAATCATCGACGTTAATAGTAGTTACTTTACCATCAGCGACTATTTGCTTACCATTGACCCACACACTGTGTACAACATTGGTGGGACGACCAAGAATTAATAAACCAATCGGGTCTGTACGGGGTAAGAGTGATAAGCTGGTGAGGTCATACATCACCAAATCAGCTTTTTTACCAACGGTGAGAGAACCGAGTTTATCTGCCATGTTTAACCCCTTTGCACCACCCAAAGATGCCATCTCCACCGATTGACGAGGCGTAATCCAGTGCTGATAATCTAAATCTGTGACGTTATGCAGTAGGGAACCAATTTTGATGGCTTCTAGTAAGTCTTGCGAATCATTGCTTGATGCGCCATCACAACCAAAACTCACGTTGACTCCGGCTTGGCGATACTTCAAAATGGGAGCGATGCCACTACCCAAACGCAAGTTACTTAAGGGGTTGTGGACAACTGTGGATTTGGTTTCAGCTAGGATGGCAATATCGGTGTCAGTCAAATGGACGCAATGAGCAAGGGACGTGCGATCGCTCAAATAACCAATACGCTTCAAATGTTCAACCGCACTACACCCGTATTTTTCTTGCGCTAATTTTTCTTGCGCTTTGGTTTCCAGTAAGTGGGAGTGACGGCAAAGATTGTACTTGTTGCTTAACTCACTACACCCTTCAAACAAGGCATCAGAACACAATTGTATTCCTGTGGGTGCAACTAAAATACTTACACCTTCATCGGGGCGATGAAACTGTCTGACTGCTTCTTCTATCAAATCCAGTGTAGCCTGTGTTGAGCGAAAATAAGGCTCGTGATTTTGCTCGGTTTCTCCAGATGGTATTCCAGCGCTGAGGGATTCATCTTGAATCAGGGGGGAGACAAAGGCGCGAATGCCAACTTCTCTATAAGCGCGAACGGCGGTAGCAATTGTTTCTAACTCTTTGCCTGGAATAAGGACGAGATGATCTACGACACTCGTACCACCAGTCAGTAGGGTTTCTACTGCCGTTCCCAAAGCACTCAGGTAAACTTTTTCTGTATCAAGGGGGACAAAGTCGTAAAGTTCAGCTAGCCATAATTCTAATGGAAAAGGTGGGATCGCTCCCCGTTGCCACATTTCCGAGGAGTGAGTGTGGGCGTTGAAAAATCCTGGTAGGAGGAGTTTATTTTCACCGTTAATTGCTGTACCGACAACCTCAAGACTGGGTGCAATGGCGGCGATCGCCCCGTCTACAACCTGCACATCCACGGTTGCATAATCATCAACAGTCGCAATCAAAACATTTCGGATAGTAAAGTTCACGATTTTAACCTTGATTAAGTAATCAAACGTTCAGGAGATTTTCAAGCTACAAAATAAAGAATGGTGTTGGGTATTGGAATCTTATGAATCTACCTCTTCGGAATTTAGGAATTGCGCCAAACGCATGGGCGGTAAACCATACGTTTGCAGATATCACTCGTCCTCCTCAAACCCCACAACCCGTTATCTTATCAACAGAAACCAAAACCCTGCGCCTTGACTTGGCAAAAGCTGCCATCCTCGTTATTGATATGCAAAACGACTTCTGCCATCCCGATGGCTGGTTGGCGCATATTGGTGTGGATGTCACCCCAGCAAGAAAACCCATTGAACCTTTACAAAACTTATTACCTGTACTTCGCGAGAAGGGCGTCCCCGTAATCTGGATTAATTGGGGAAATCGTCCCGACTTACTCAATATTAGTGCTAGTGTGCTTCACGTCTACAACCCCACAGGTGAAGGCGTCGGCTTGGGCGATCCACTGCCCAGTAACGGTGCTAAAGTACTTATGGCGGGTAGTTGGGCTGCGGCGGTGGTAGATGAACTCGAACAATTACCCCAAGATATTCGTGTCGATAAGTACCGCATGAGTGGTTTCTGGGATACGCCCCTAGATAGTATCCTGCGGAACTTGGGAAGAACGACACTATTTTTTACAGGTGTCAATGCTGACCAATGTGTGATGTGGACCTTGCAAGATGCTAACTTCTTGGGATATGACTGCTTGTTAGTCAAAGATTGTACCGCCACAACTTCTCCTGATTATTGTTGGCTGGCGACACTCTACAACGTCAAGCAGTGCTTTGGCTTTGTCACCGACTCCCAAGCGATTTCAGTAGCACTTCAACAAAGTGCTGAGTAGTCCTGTTTGTTAGTTACTATTTAACCATGCAACAAACAATTGACACCTCAAAACTCAGGACTCGCAACTTAGAACTTTTATAAGTAAGACATATAAGGAGATAAATAATGCGTACCACTAGTTGTGTAATTCCCGTTGTCAAGTCTCCTAAAGATTACCAAGTATATCGTATTAGTCCCCATGACACAAATCGCTTGGCAATTATCTTCGATACTGCAAGTGCAAATACTTCCTTGACTTGTTGCGTAGAAATTTTTGATGTTGATGGCAAAACACCGCCAAACCGTCATCAATGGGCGGTAGAAATGTTTTTTGTCCTTAAAGGAGAAGGAACCGCAATTTGTGACGGCAAAAGTGTGCCAATTAAAGCCGGAGATAGTTTGTTAGTCCCTCCTACTGGCACTCATTTGATTAAAAATACTGGTTCTAGTCGGTTATATACGCTGACTTTTATGGTTCCTAATGAAGATTTTTCGGAATTAATTCGTAGTGGTATACCAGTGGAGTTGGATGAGGAAGATATGGCGGTGTTGGGGAGAGTGGATAGGTTAATGCCGTATTGAAAAGATTAAAAAACCACAGATGGACACAGATAGACACAGATGTTTTTCTTATCTATCTGTGTTTTTATTTTTTGTATCAGTGGATTTGGTTCAGGAAGATATGATGGTGTTGCGGAGGGTGGCTCGGTTAATGCTGTATTGAAAAGATTAAAAAACTACAGATGGACACAGATGGACACAGATGTTTTTCTTATCTATCTGTGTTTTTATTTTTTGTATCAGTGGAGTTGGAGCAGGAAGATATGATGGTGTTGCTCAGAGTGGATAGGTTAATGCTGTATTGAAAAGATTAAAAAACCACAGATGGACACAGATGGACACAGATGTTTTTCTTGTCTGTGTGTATCTGGGTTTATCTGTGTTTTTATTTATTGTATAATCCGCTTAACTTCAACTTTAGGATTACCAAAATTCATACACCTTTTCCAAAAATCCAGCACCCAAAACATTACTCACTTTATACACACATCCAAGAAATTTCTGCGTAAATCTATCAATCTTATCTGTGTCCATCTGTGGTTTAATTAATTCCTCCATCATATCCATGCTAAAAATCCATATACACACATCCAAGAATTTTCTGCGTAAATCTATCAATATCATCTGTGTCCATCTGTGTCCATCTGTGGTTTAATTAATTCCTCGCTCATAACCATGCTCAAAGTTCATCCCAAACAAACGGCATCCATGCTGACACGTGATGGTGTGCGATTGGATGCAGACATCTACCGCCCCGCTGCTGAAGGGAAATTTCCTGTATTATTAATGCGACAACCTTATGGCAGGGCGATCGCCTCTACTGTTGTCTACGCCCATCCTACTTGGTACGCTGCCCACGGCTACATCGTGGTTATTCAAGATGTCCGGGGACGCGGTACATCACAAGGAGAATTCAAACTCTTTGCCCACGAAATTGAAGATGGAGAATATACAGTAAAGTGGGCAGCAAATCTACCAGGAAGTAATGGCAATGTGGGGATGTATGGCTTTTCCTACCAGGGAATGACTCAACTATATGCTGCTGCTGCCAAACCAAGCGCCCTAAAAACAATTTGCCCCGCTATGATTGGCTATGATTTGTATACAGATTGGGCTTATGAAGGAGGCGCTTTCTGCTTACAAAGTAATCTTGCTTGGGCAATTCAATTAGCTACAGAAACCGCCCGCATAAAAAAAGATAAAAACGCTTATCAAGCGCTTCTTGCGGCTTCGCGCCATCTGCCTTTACATGATCCAATTCCCACTGATCCAGAACTCTTGAAGAATTTTGCCCCAGACTCGTTTTATCACGAATGGCTGGCACATTCTCAACCCGATCAATATTGGAAAAAACTTTCCCCCAAAACACACCTCAAAGATGTTGATTTGCCGATGTTTCACATTGGGGGATGGTTTGATACGTACCTGCGCGGCACTCTAAATTTATATAAGGATATGTCGGCAAGAAGCGCATACCGACAACAACTATTAGTCGGACCTTGGGCGCATTTGCCTTGGAACCGCAAAGTCGGTGCCGTTGACTTTGGTGTCAACGCGGCGAGTCCTGTAGATAGGATGCAATTATGCTGGTTTGACCAGTTCCTTAAAGGTGTGGATACAGGATTACTGAATGAGTTGCCTATCTGGCTATTCGAGATGGGAAGTAATTTATGGCAACGTTTTCCCACTTTATTTAAATTAAACGGGCGATCTGCTGAAAGCAGCAGCGCTGAGTCCAAAGCAGACGCTCCGCGTTCGCGAAGCGTCTCCGAAGGAGATACGCTATCGTATTTTTTGTCAACCACTGGACTTGCCAGTATCAGCGAAGGCGAAGGCATTCTCACTACAACTTGTCCGGAAACTTCCACCGATGACGTATTAGTTCATGACCCTTGGCGACCCGTTCCATCATTAGGTGGTCATGCTGGAATTCCTGCCGGTTGTTTTGACAGAACGCATATCGATTCCCGTTCAGATGTCTTAACTTATACGACTGAACCTCTTGAGACAGACCTGTTTCTGGCGGGTGATGTTGTAGTTGAAGTCTATTGTGTATCCGACAAACCCAGTTATGATTTATGTGCAGTGCTGTCAGATGTTTACCCTGATGGACGAGTCTACAATTTAACCCAAGGTTATCTTCGTTGCTCAGACGGAACTCATCCCGTGAAAAGAACAATTCAATTGCAGGCAACTTGTGCGAAAATTTCCATAGGTCATGCCTTGCGTTTGAGTTTGAGTGCAGCGTGTTTCCCCGCTTATGCAATGAATCCTGGAAATAATTCAGCCTTCGGTATAGATGCTGAAATGATCACATTGATGGTAAGTTGCGGGGGTGAGAGTTCATCGCAAATTTTATTACCTGTCGTACCATCATCTTGATTCATCTGCGCGGAGGGGTGGGTGTTTTTTTGGACTAAAGTTAAAAAATTGCTGAACATCCCATGACACAAGACTTTGGGCAGATAATAACCAATTTCTCATCCGCGCAACCTCTCAAAAGCTTGCCAATTCAAGGTTTTTGCTTGTATGATGTAGGAGAAAGTTTGAGACTTGCGCCTGAAAACGGTATTCTTTTACCCATCCGCGCAACTGAACCTAGAAAAGTAAATATAGTAAGCATTTCTGGTGCCTGCGGTTACAATTTCCACGAATCCCTATTAGGGATTGAAACTTCAATGATTAACGATTTGGATATATTGTCTGAGGTTACAATTTCCACGAATCCCTATTAGGGATTGAAACTCATTCTGGGAATCTGTGGCGTTGGAAACTTTGGGTTACAATTTCCACGAATCCCTATTAGGGATTGAAACCCGGCGTCGCGGCTTCCATGTGTGTCAGTGTTTAAGGTTACAATTTCCACGAATCCCTATTAGGGATTGAAACTAAATCTAGCGATATTAAAAATGTGGAAGTATCAACGGAAAGTTACAATTTCCACGAATCCCTATTAGGGATTGAAACTTTGTAGTACTGGTGCCGCATCCTGGTTGTTTAAGTTACAATTTCCACGAATCCCTATTAGGGATTGAAACCCATATCTAATGGATTATTCCTAGCAAGTAATGCCGGGTTACAATTTCCACGAATCCCTATTAGGGATTGAAACGTTGTGCGATCGCACTGCTGTGCAGGGTGGGAAGGTTACAATTTCCACGAATCCCTATTAGGGATTGAAACTAATCGCTCAATGGCTTGCTTACCAGATTGGGGGAGTTACAATTTCCACGAATCCCTATTAGGGATTGAAACCTGTTGTGCATAACTATGCTACTCTTTGTTTGTGCATAAGAGCAAGTTACAATTTCCACGAATCCCTATTAGGGATTGAAACTGAGAGTAAGGAGGGGAAGTGATGATAATGAGCTAGAGTTACAATTTCCACGAATCCCTATTAGGGATTGAAACTTGATGTCGTCGCCGATCTCAACCTCAAAAATCCTAGTTACAATTTCCACGAATCCCTATTAGGGATTGAAACTTTGGAGTACAAAGGACTACGGGACGGCGTAGAAGGTTACAATTTCCACGAATCCCTATTAGGGATTGAAACAACCATAACAGAATCGTTATACGAAACAATTGGCAGTTACAATTTCCACGAATCCCTATTAGGGATTGAAACAAAATTTGGGCGTAGGCTCACCAATGGAAGTGCGGTTACAATTTCCACGAATCCCTATTAGGGATTGAAACAAAGAACTTGAACGGCTCAAACAGGCAGAGCAACAGTTACAATTTCCACGAATCCCTATTAGGGATTGAAACATGCAATGGCAGAATGGCTGAAATCATGGTTTACCGTTACAATTTCCACGAATCCCTATTAGGGATTGAAACTTAGGAGCGAACCACGCATCGATACCGCGTAGTTCGGTTACAATTTCCACGAATCCCTATTAGGGATTGAAACTACCAAACGTCTAATTGAAGTCTACGGCAAAGTTTTAGTTACAATTTCCACGAATCCCTATTAGGGATTGAAACATGCAGGAAAAGGGGATTTCTGCAACAATGGCGAGTTACAATTTCCACGAATCCCTATTAGGGATTGAAACATTTAGTACTGAATCAAACGTTAGTCCGATTTTAGTTACAATTTCCACGAATCCCTATTAGGGATTGAAACCGGATGCAAAAGTACCTTTAATAGTTCGATTAGCGTTACAATTTCCACGAATCCCTATTAGGGATTGAAACCTTACTGCAACTGTTCTCGCCAATACAGAAGAAGTAAGTTACAATTTCCACGAATCCCTATTAGGGATTGAAACTTTTGTTACCTATTAGGGATTGAAAGGCAAATAAAGTTCAGTTACAATTTCCACGAATCCCTATTAGGGATTGAAACTAGTAACCCAAAGCTTGCCATCTAAAGCTTATGGCAGTTACAATTTCCACGAATCCCTATTAGGGATTGAAACACATAATCAGCAACCACAGGAAACTTTTCAGGATGTTACAATGTTACAATTTCCACGAATCCCTATTAGGGATTGAAACTACTACAACTTTGGTTTCAAGCAATTCAGACATTAGTTACAATTTCCACGAATCCCTATTAGGGATTGAAACTTTCAAGAAAAAACCCCTGGAATAATCTAGGGGTTTGTTACAATTTCCACGAATCCCTATTAGGGATTGAAACTTATCTTCCATACTATGTAATTGTTCATCGTCCGGGTTACAATTTCCACGAATCCCTATTAGGGATTGAAACCTGCTGAATTAGCTGCTGTAATTATTGCTCAAAAGTTACAATTTCCACGAATCCCTATTAGGGATTGAAACACTTTCCCTTAAGCTTCTTAAGCACCCTAACATATTGTTACAATTTCCACGAATCCCTATTAGGGATTGAAACATTTGAAGATAATAACCAGAGGCTCTTTTTGTGAGTTACAATTTCCACGAATCCCTATTAGGGATTGAAACTTAGAGCGATCGCTAAACTGCTCTATATACACTATGTTACAATTTCCACGAATCCCTATTAGGGATTGAAACAAGATCTGTCTATTGCTAACACTCAAGGTAAAGGACGTTACAATTTCCACGAATCCCTATTAGGGATTGAAACTGATTTCAATCAAGAAAATGTTTTCGGATATAAAGGTTACAATTTCCACGAATCCCTATTAGGGATTGAAACATTGAGCCTGTATCAGATGCTGATGCAGATTTAATAGGTTACAATTTCCACGAATCCCTATTAGGGATTGAAACGTAGGATTTTCTAAACTTAGTCTAAGTTGTTTAGTTACAATTTCCACGAATCCCTATTAGGGATTGAAACATGAATTTGTTACGCCCGCGTTGACCGGGGAAGAGTGTTACAATTTCCACGAATCCCTATTAGGGATTGAAACCTTTAAATGCAGAAGAACAGGATGTAGAAGGTGGAGTTACAATTTCCACGAATCCCTATTAGGGATTGAAACTTTTTTAGCTATGTTAGTTACTACATATTCAGTAAAAGTTACAATTTCCACGAATCCCTATTAGGGATTGAAACGCCGCAAACCTTATACAATTCCTCAGAGGAGAGGCGTTACAATTTCCACGAATCCCTATTAGGGATTGAAACATCTATAGATTTATGCCCCGCTCCGACGCCGCCTTGGTTACAATTTCCACGAATCCCTATTAGGGATTGAAACGCAATTTATCCTCATATTGATATAGCTCGACAATGCCTGGCGTTACAATTTCCACGAATCCCTATTAGGGATTGAAACGATATTTTCTTTACCGTAGGCGATCGCATCTAAGAGGTTACAATTTCCACGAATCCCTATTAGGGATTGAAACGCAAGGGAATCTGCAATCTCGCAGATGTGGCAGCTGGTTACAATTTCCACGAATCCCTATTAGGGATTGAAACCCGGTGCACCTACTGGTCCGGGCGTCCCTTGCGTTACAATTTCCACGAATCCCTATTAGGGATTGAAACAATCAGCCTATCAATAATATATGCAGCAGTAAAAGGTTACAATTTCCACGAATCCCTATTAGGGATTGAAACACCTACCCCAAGCACACTTGCCAGTTTCCAATACTGTTACAATTTCCACGAATCCCTATTAGGGATTGAAACTGAGCGCTGAAAAATTCGATACCTTCCCTCACTCCGTTACAATTTCCACGAATCCCTATTAGGGATTGAAACATCATCAGAGTTGCGATAAGCGCCCCAAAAGTAAGGTTACAATTTCCACGAATCCCTATTAGGGATTGAAACGCGACCTCGCCTTGAGAATACCTAAGCGGATAGTTACAATTTCCACGAATCCCTATTAGGGATTGAAACTTAGACTTTCAAGATGAAGTGCTACTCCTGTGTAGTCAGGAGTTACAATTTCCACGAATCCCTATTAGGGATTGAAACAATACACACCCCGAAAGCGCAATGGAAGCCTTGGGTTACAATTTCCACGAATCCCTATTAGGGATTGAAACGCGATAAATACAAGCTTTCGCTTTCACCTCAGCAGTTACAATTTCCACGAATCCCTATTAGGGATTGAAACAGATTATGCAGTAGCGGAACTTGAAACACAAGAAAGTTACAATTTCCACGAATCCCTATTAGGGATTGAAACAGGCTTGAGCGGCTACAAGCTATTAGTGCAGAAGGTTACAATTTCCACGAATCCCTATTAGGGATTGAAACTAATGACCAAAGAGGAAGTGGACGACTTGAACAATAAGTTACAATTTCCACGAATCCCTATTAGGGATTGAAACATCACTGATAAATGGCTTGGCAGGCAAGGAAGGCAGTTACAATTTCCACGAATCCCTATTAGGGATTGAAACGGACTATTGGGGATTTCCAGTACTACCTTTGGACTCCGTTACAATTTCCACGAATCCCTATTAGGGATTGAAACTCTAATTTTGCGCGCACGACTTCAATTAAATCCTGTTACAATTTCCACGAATCCCTATTAGGGATTGAAACCGCAGCTCAAAAATTTCACCGCTGCGGGGGTCGTTACAATTTCCACGAATCCCTATTAGGGATTGAAACACTTGATAATTAACACGCGATCGCATTAACCCAGGTTACAATTTCTACGAATCCCTAACCTCGCGCAGGGTACTCAGTAATGCTTGAGCGGTGAAGGGTTTTGACAAGAAGTATTGGATGCCAAAACTTCTCTTTTGAGCAGTCGTCCAATTGCTCATCAGCCCGCTCATTGCAATGATTTGCACGTGGGGATTCATGCGTTGCAACGTGAGAATTGTGGTAGAACCATCTATGCCTGGCATCATCAGGTCTATCAACACCACACTAATCTCATCCTTGTACTGAGCGTAGAGTGCAAGTGCCTCAATTCCATCGCTGGCAGTTAAAACCTTATAATTATGGCTTTCCAAGGTACTTTTAGTGATTTGGCAGATAGTAACTTCGTCATCCACCACCAAAATCAATTCCCCATGACCATTTGGTAGTTCTACATCGGTTGCTGCTGGAGTTTCAGTGACTTGGCTACTCGGCAAATACACTTGAAAGCGACTTCCCTTTCCCATCTCGCTATAAACATTCACAAAACCGCAGTGACTTTTAATAATCCCCATTACAGTGGAAAGTCCTAGACCAGTTCCCTTACCCACCTCTTTGGTGGTAAAAAACGGATCAAAAATGCGATCCATAATTTCTGGCGGAATGCCACATCCTGTATCAGTAATAGTAATCACAATGTATGAGCCTACCTCAGCATCCACATGCATACGAGCATAACTTTCGTCAACCCAAAGGTTTTCGGCGCTAATCTCCAGGATACCGCCATCGGGCATAGCATCACGAGCATTGACTGTTAGGTTCATTAGCACTTGATGAAGTTGAGTTGCATCTGCAAAAACTGTCCAAAGATTGGGTGCTATATTAGTTTGCGTTTCGATAGATTTTGGAAAGGTTCTTTGAGCGACCTGTGCCACATCTGAAAGCAAATGCCTAGTCTGGACGATGGTGCGGCTTCCTTCCACTCCTCGACGACTAAACGACAGAATTTGCGTGACCAAATCACCACCACGCTTAGCACTGCCTTCCAGCATCCTTAGCAGTTCCTGAGTGTTCTCATCAAGCTTAGGGAATTTCAGGGGCAGCAGTTGAGCAATTGCCAAAATGGGAGTGAGGATATTGTTGAAGTCGTGGGCGATGCCGCTAGCGAGAGTACCTAAGCTTTCCAACCGTTGAGTTCGCAGAAACTGTGCTTCCAGTTGTTTTTTCGCAGTAATATCAGTATTAACAATGAGAATCGATTTCGAGTTGCCAGCTACATCGCGCACAAGCGTCCAGCGACTTTCCACAATAATCTTCTTGCCGTCTTTTGTGACTTGCTGCAACTCACCCTGCCACTTACCCTCGGCTGCCAGTATTGTCTGTATTGCTTCAAATGGGGGCAAAGTTTCCTCAGATTTGTACATAAGCGACTCAGCGCTCCTACCAAGGACTTCTGCTGCTTCCCATCCGTACAGGCGCTCAGCACCTTTATTCCAGAATAAGAGGTGCTGTTCCAAATCTTGAACAAAAATTGCGTCAGTAGCGACATCCAACAACGCAGCTTGTTCGCGGATTTGTTGTTCTGCCAGCTTGCGATCGCTAATGTCCTCCGCAATTCCAACAACGCGATAGGGTTCACCAGATTTGTCCCTGATAGGGAAACCCCGGTCTCGTATCCATCGCAATGAGCCATCGGGACGGATAATGCGATACTCTTCGTCATAAGTGCCCGCCAATGACTGCTCAAAGAAGACGGTCTCAATGTGTTGCCGATCCTGGGGATGAATCGCCTCTAGCCATTCCATAAAGTTAGCGTACAAGCTCTCGCGGGAGCGTCCCCAAATGTTTTCGTATGCTGGGCTGACGTAGAGTCGCTGACGTTCTCCAGGGTCTGACATCCAGAAAACCATCTCGATAATGTTCTCTGCCAATTGGCGAAACCGCTCTTCGCTTTCCTGTAAAGCCCGTTCCGCACTATGCCTTTTGTGCCGTTCCTGTGCCTCCCGCAACTCCCGCTCCACTGCAGGCACCAAGCGGGCGAGATTACCTTTTATCAGGTAGTCATGCGCTCCGGCTTTCATTGCAGCGACGGCAATCTCCTCGCCAATAGTGCCGGAGACGATGATAAATGGTAAATCTAGCTTCCGGCTTTGGAGGAGTTTAAGAGCTTCTGGGGCACTGAAAGCAGGCATATTGTAATCTGCAATCACAATGTCCCATGACTGTTGATTAAGAGCTGCCTGCATTGCTGCCGGGGTATCCACCCGAACATAGTCCACGGTATAGCCACCCCGACGTAGCTCCCTTAAGACCAAGAGAGTATCATCTTCAGAATCTTCGACAATTAGAACACGTAAGTAAGGGCTCATGTTGAGTAGCTCCCTAAACAGGCGGTGGTTCATTCATCAGAAGCCAGTACATCCCCAGTTGCCGAATCGCCTCGGAAAACTGAATAAAATCTACGGGTTTGCGGATGTAACTGTTGCACCCTTGGCTGTAACTATCAAGCAGATCTTGTTCTTCGTTGGAGGTGGTTAGAACCACCACGGGTAGCAAACTCGTGCGTTCGTCTTCCCGCAAGCGACGTAACACTTCAATACCATCAATACGGGGCAGTTTCAGATCCAGTAAAATCACCGTAGGCTTGACGCTGATATCTCGTCCGGCATGAACGCCAGTGCCAAACAGGTAATCCAAAGCTTCAACCCCATCATGAGCCACCACGATCTCATTGCTGATATGGTTGCGCTTCAGGGCTCTGATTGCCAAAGCTTCGTCATCCGGATTATCTTCTACAAGAAGAATTATTTTGTTACCCTCGCTCAAGCCCCTGCCTCCTCTGCTACTAATGTGAAGTAAAAAGTAGCCCCCCGTTCCACTTCTCCTTCTGCCCAGACCCGACCGCCATGCCGATGCACAATCCGCTGTACTGTGGCTAGTCCGATTCCATTCCCTGGAAAGTCTCTCATATTGTGCAATCGCTGAAAGGGTCCAAATAACTTATGAGTGTAAGTCATATCAAAGCCCGCGCCATCATCTCGAACAAAGTAGACTGGCACCCCGCTTTCGCTCTTGCTCACTCTAAACTCAATCCGTGCTTGAGTATGCTTAGAGGTAAATTTCCAAGCATTATTCAGTAAATTTACCAACAACACTCGCAGGAGACGGATATCTCCTTGGGCTAACAGCCCTGTTTGAATCACAAACTCTACCTGCCGCTCTGGCTGACTCTGCTGTAACTCAGTACAGATACTACTAGCTAACAGACTCAGATCCACAGGTTCCAGATACATTTCACTGCGCGTGACTCGGGATAGGTTGAGGAGGTCATCGATCAATTGCCCCATCCGTTGAGTAGCTGCCCGAATTCGCCGCAGGTAGTCCTGCCCGTTTGCGTTCAGCTGGTCGTGGCAGTCTTCCAACAAAGCTTGACTGAAGCCATCAATACTGCGTAAAGGAGCACGTAGGTCATGGGAGACAGAGTAGCTAAAAGCTTCCAACTCCTTGTTGACTGCCTGCAGTTCAATGATTGCTCGTTGCAGCCCCTGGTTTAGAGATTGAACTGCTTGCTCAGCCTGCTGGCGTTCTTGCACTTCCGCCTGCAGGTCAGCCAGAAGTTCTGCGTGCTGGAGGGCCACTCCCAAATGGCTAGCAATTTGGGTGGCAAACTCGATTTCTATCGCTTGCCACTCTCGGGGAGCGCGGCATTGGTGAATACAAAGCAATCCCCAGAGATTCTGACCTTGCAGCAGCGGTACTACTAAGTTTGCCCGTATCTGAAATTGCGACAGAATCTGAATGTGACAGTCGCTCAGCCCATAATTGTAAATATCTGAAACCGCTTGAATCCGACCTTGCTGATAATGAAGTGCAAACTGATCCCCGAAGCAATGGTCGTGAACTTTTTGCGCCATAGCGGAGCTAAAAGCTTGATCCACGTCCTCAGAAACAAATTCCCCATCATCCCAACCTGAGTTTGGATAAAAGCGAAACATACCCACTCTATCTGCTTTCAAGAGTTGGCGAACCTCACGAGCTGTGGCTTGAAAAATTGTTTCCGTATCTAGAGGTTGCCGCAGACGGGTAATCACACGAAACAATGCCTTCTGCTGCTCCACCCGGAAATGCGCCTGATTGATTTCCTGCTCGAATTGTTGGGCTTCTTCTGCCAGGATCTGCTTGAGCATCTCAAATGCCGCCTGATCTCGACACAAGTTTTGCAACCTTACCAATATCTCTGGGTTCATTCGTCTGCGTTAGTTAGGTCAGGGAATTTACGAGAAATAAGCCAAACACTTGCGTCAGCCAGATCAGACAGATGCTGAGAGTGTTTCACAAATTTAAGGGCTTAGCACGCGGATGCAATAGTTTCTTAGAAAGATAATATAACTTGAATGGGTTAGACTTTTTCAAATTTTATCGGGAGTTGGGTAAGGAGATGCCATCACGAAACATCTTCATTATCCTACTCTCATTAGCTTCTCTAAAATACTTTATCTTTCTTAAAGATATTTTACTTACCGTTTGCGTAATTGCCTTTTCATCTAATTGATAAATAAAACTGGGTAAAAATTGTCCGGTTAGTACTGTTGAGTGACCTCACAAGTTCCTCAATTTTTTCGCCTAATTTTAGAATTTGTATAAACTGAAAATCGTAGCCTTCAGCGCACTTCAACCCGCCTGAACGGTTACTAAGATGCAGAGTGGTACAATGCTTTTCAACAGGCATATCGTATTATAAAAAAAGGCGGAGCAGCAATATTTTCATTGCTAAATTTTGACAGTAGAGTTGCTAGCCCATTCTATGCACCATATTTAGCGTATTTACGCTTCTTGAGAAAAATTGGGAATGTTAATGTCTCAATTCAATATCTTCCCCAACTAAAGTATCCGGGTAAAATGAATTTAGAGTCACTGCTTGATAAACCACTTTATTTATATTGGTATCGGCTTAAAGAAGCATACCAAATTATCCAATAAGCAAATTTTAAAAGAGTTGACCTTGGTTCTGAGTTTCAGATGATTCAAGGGAGAATGCATACTTTTTTGGAAACATTAATACAAGCACAAAATCAGGGAATGCTGTATTTATTTTGTACAAAATAAATACAACAAAAATAATCTTGGGTTGGCTTGTGAAAAGTCAAACAGAACTATGAATAAACCAATTCTCCTCTCAACTCCCCATATGGGCGATCGCGAACTAGAATTCGTAAAAGAAGCCTTTGATACGAACTGGATCGCCCCTGTTGGTCCTCATGTCGATGCTTTCGACCAAGAATTTTGTCAAGTCATAGGTGCAAGTCATGGTGCTGCTATACAGCCAGGAGATGAAGTTTTTTGTTCTAGCCTAACGTTTGTGGTTACTGCTAACCCGATTACCTATTTAAGAGCAAAACCAGTCTTTATTAACTGCGATCGCATTTCTTGGAATATGAATCCCGACTTATAGTGGGGAACACTACAGCGCCGTGCTACAATAGGAGACTTGCCCAAAGCTTTGTACACCTATACAGTCAAAGCGCAGATATCGACGCGATTTTAGAAGCTTGCGATCACTATGGAATTCCTTTGATTGAAGATGCGGCCGAATCTTTAGGAGCCACCTATAAAGGACGTTCGCCCGGAACCTATGTATTGGACTCAACAGCAGAACCGCTATAGTATGTTGTTGAAATTTAGTTAATCACTTCCAGATTCTCAATTGTGAGATATAGTTCTTCATCGGCCATTTGGCTGTCGTAATCGATGTTAATTTGGGTTGGGTAGCCGAGTGTAGAATTGTACTCCACAGTCAGGCTGGATGCTTTCTTGGCGATCGCATCCCTGATCACACCAAAAAGCCTGGCTATTGTATCATATTTTTGGAAGAGTTCTGGATTCACTGGTTGACCAGTGGCAACAGAAGTGACAGAAGCCGTTCTGCCGTTACGCACTTCAATGATGACTGGTCCTCTAGCTTCGGGTGTGCAGAAGCAACTCCTCGTTAATGTATAGCGATAGTTGGAGATATTTTGCCGATTCCACAACCGTTGATTAATCCTTAATTGTCCCAAATTTGAGTAAGCACTCTGTGATAATTGTGGTACCTGTATGGGAGATTGAGACATTGTTGGTGCGTTCAAACCTAGAGACATTACTAATCCTGCACCAATAACAATAGGCAAGCGCAACTTTATCCATTGAATTTTCAAGGTTTTGAGCATTTGGCAAACTCCTCGGGGTTCTCCCCCTCGCTTTGTGCTTTATGAAACACCTACAAAGTTAGGGTTTAACAATTTGTTTGTCAAGTTACCTTTGCAACTCTATACGCGCTTCTTGTACTGCCAAAGGTTCAAATTTACACATATTACTATCAGAAATTATAACTAGGTAGATTGTACAAACTTTGTAATCATGAAAAACAAATCCCGAAAAGTGCATACATCGGGAAAACCTAGGGTACCAGGCTGCATACTAAGCCTGTCTTGCCATTGGTCAGGAAAATCAGATTTACCTTCGCGGCGAATACCATGACCAACGTACAGATTTTTTGAGTCAGGATAGTATTTTCCATAATAACTATTATACAGCGAGAGTGAGCGTTCTTCCCCCCGGTCAAGGAACATAATCATGAAAGCATAATGTGTGTCGGGTTCTAATGTTAATCGCTCACCTTTAAGCTGCCATTTCATGTATTGGTCTTTTTTAAGGTCGCTAGGTAGTTGACCTGTTGCATAATAGATAGATTGATACGATTCAGCTTCGAGGTAATCGTCGAGTTCCGGAGACGTCTGTCGGTCAAATTTACCGACAAAACCAGGAGTCCCGTGGTTGTTCAAACGCGGTTCACCTGTGACTTTGAAAAACTCAATACCTACCCTAGCACTGGGAGTATTTCGCTCAACTTCATTTGGTCCCACGCGCAGGTAAACAGCATCGACTGTAAAACCTTTGTCATCAGTGAGGAAAGTTTGCCCTAGATCGCGATCGCGTTGCTGATAAGTTTCACCGTAAACAGTTCGGTTACCAAAAACAGTTCTGCTATCGGCAGGATACTTGTTATTCTCAATTATTTTATTCTTTTCCAAACGAATGCTTGTAGCTCCACCGGGATCTCCCTCTAAGTAGTGAATCATCACAGAGGAATTGGTGGCAGGATTTGGTACAAATGAACTCTCATCCGATGAAGAGATGACAACTTGTCCCTGCACGACTCCAGATTGCCCAAAACTGGGTAATCTAAACCCTAAAATGAGAATGGTCAGCAGAAATATTGTGAAAAATTTCATTGTATAAATACTACTATGATCCAAGAAGCTGAAAGCCTTACAGGTGTAAAAAATTAGCATAGCTTCAGGGATTTTACCTTATTTTCCTCCTTAACACTGTATCCTTTAGATGACCAAGCTCATTGAATACGAACAAGCCAGTGACGAAGTACGTGTGGTATACGATGACATCCGCGCCACTCGTAAGACTGACTCTATCAACAATTTCTGGAAAGCTATAGCCAATCATCCCCCCACCCTACAACGAACATGGGAAGCGGTGAAACAAGTCATGACTAGCCCTGGCGAACTCGATCCGCTGATGCGCGAGCTGATTTACATTGCTGTGAGTGTGACAAATGGCTGCGAATACTGCATCGCCTCGCATACAGCAGGGGCTTACGCCAAAGGTATGAGCGATGCCATGTTTGGCGAACTGATGGGAATTATTGCGACGGCAAATACAACCAATCGCCTCGCTAACGGCTATCAAATTCCAGTAGACGAGCAATTCAAAAGCTAGGAGCTTATGCTTATAGATATTGAAGCACAAAGCCCACTGTCTTAAGGCTCAGATTCCCCGACTTCTTTTAAGAAGTTGGGAATCTTGTTGTTCTATAATCAAAAATGACTTTGAAGAAAAGTAAATTTCATCAATAGTATGTATCTTAATAAATAAAAAAACTCCCGATTTTACTAGCATATCGGGAGAACTCTGTGAGTGAGTGCCGCTCACTATTGGTGGTGTTTTATAAATGTGGTATTTTATGTCTAACGCTAAACAGTGAATTCTGAATATTTATCAACTTGCCTATCAAACAGTAAGTCACTTAAAAAAGAATGCGCGTATTCTAAAGGAAGATGTCTGGGCTTACCCTGAAATACAATTTGGTACTCGTTGCTGTCTGGACCATCGCCATATCCAGAAATCAGCTTGCGGTGAAAAGCTTCCTCAGCAAGATGTTCAACTTCTTTTTTGAGATCAGCTTTTACGCTACTCATAGTTGCCGTCTCCTTAATTTTTTCTGACGTTTACTATTTATAAAATTTACAAGTGTCTAATCGCACCTTTCAAAGGTTATATATTTTAGCTATAGCAGTTCTATTTAGTTCGTGAATTCACCTGCAATTTAAATTATTGACAAACAGGACTTACTATAGAGACGTGACTATACCTTTAGATAGCTGAAAATGTTTGGCAATTTGGGTATAATCAGCAAGGATAAGCGTTGCAATTGATGCTTAAGTAAACCGCAAAACATAGGTGTAGCTTAGGCTTGAGCGATCGCTTGCCAAAGGATAGTTAAGTAAATAGACAGTAAATACGTCTGGGGAAACACAAGTACACGTCACGGCAATTGCTACCCTTCAAGAAGTCGCCCTTTGGGCGTCTACGACAGGGGACAAGCCAGATGCTTCAACTGGTGGTAATCACAAGTAACGCACTGGCTCCCCAAAGGCATATAGCCTCAAGATTCCAGGGTGTTTAGCCGAAGGTCTATAATCATATGGTTCAAGACAGAATCACCGATGCGGTTCGCATTAACGCCAGAAAAACTGATGCATTCGATGTTTTCAAATTCAAGCATTACATCGGACCAAATCCCTATTTGGATACAGGGGCGCTAGTATTTGATTTTGCTCTGACGACAACTGGCAGAGCTCTGCCTATTGAAGATTACGTCAAAGAAATTAGCGATCGCTACCCACACCTGCGCGACGAGACGTACGATTCCTATGCGCATTTGTTTGCCCGCACTGTGGCAGAAGTAGGAAAGCTGGATATGGGTTTGCACCTCGAGCGTTGGAGTGTCAAGCCTTATGAAAATTATGCGACGTGTGCTGTGCAATCGCTTCACGAACGCACAACTCGAGGTGTGCTTTATTTCGTTTGGGATTGGTTTGAAGCCATAACTCAAGACGAAGATATTGACTTTGAGCAGATTTCGACACTTCAAAATAGATTCCGCCTCTCTGTTTACGGTGGTCCTACGGTTTACGCCTTATTGCGAACAGCTCACAAAAAAGGTATTCCCGCCTTCTATCTGTGGGAAGAAGGACTGATGCAATACGGCTACGGAAAAAAACAAATTCGTGGCGTTGCGACGACATTTGACTGTGATAGCCATCTGGATTCCGACTTCACCACCCGTAAGGATGACTGCAAGGCATTTTTAAGAACCTTAGGCTTTCCAGTACCCAAAGGTGATATTGTCGTCACAGAAAGGGAAGCCCTTGGTGTAGCAAGAGAAATTGGCTACCCAGTGGCGGTCAAGCCTGTGGTAGGTCACAAAGGAATTGGCGTGACGGCGGAAGTGCGAGACGAGGAGGAATTGGAATCTGCTTATAATAGGGCAGTTGATGCCATTCCAGAAAATGAGCCAACACGAGTTATCGTCGAGAAAAGCATCGTAGGGGCAGATTTTCGCTTGCTGTGTGTCAACGGCAAATTTGTTGCCGCCACTGAACGCCGTCCTGCATGGGTTGTGGGTGACGGGTACTCAACCATTGAAGAGTTAATCCGAGAGGAAAACCGAAAACCAGGACGTTGGGATACACCAACCTCAGCGATGAGCAAGATTCAGTCCGACGAAGCAATGCAACAGTACCTCGAACAACAGCGCTTGTCATTGGACAGCGTTATTGAGAAAGACCGGACTGTTTATCTTCGCAAAGTCGCCAATCTCTCGTCTGGAGGTGTCAGCATTGATGCAACCCGCACCGTTCATCCTGACAATATTATTTTGGCGCAAGACATTGCCCTGCACTTCCGCCTGACTTGCTTGGGTATTGATGTAATTGCCCCCAGTCTTTCCGAATCTTGGAAGTCCGGCGACTTTGCCATCCTGGAAATCAACGCCGCACCCGGCATTTTGATGCATCTTAACCCTGCCGTAGGTCAAAGCGTTGATGTGCCTTCACGTATCCTAGAAACCTTCTTTGAGTCGGGTACATCTGCCAGGATACCAACAATCACTTTCAACCACATTTCAGTTCACGACCTGCAAGAGACGATTGACCATATTCTTTTGCAACACCCCGACTGGACAGTAGGCGCTGTTTGTCGTGACGCAATTTTTGTCAATCGTTCTGAAAAAATCCTCAGTAAGGATTACAACACCAACGTCTTAACTTTGTTGCGTAATCCCAAAGTTGATTTGCTGATTGTAGAGTACGAAGAAGACGTCTTGGAAAAGGAAGGAATGTTTTACCACGGCAGTAACATAGTCGTTCTAGATAATCCCACCGAAACCGAGATGGTGCTGGCGCGGGACATCTTTGACGACTCTACTGTTGTGATTAGAAACGGAGACAATATCTCTATCAGACGTCAGGGTTTGATTGAAGAATATTCCTTGGGAGTTGATGAACCATTGACACGGGTTTATTTGAAAGAAATCGGCACGATTTTGTAACTAAACCTCACCGCATAACTTCACCGCCAACCCTTGTTTCCTGGCAAAGAGGGGTTGGCGGTGAGGCATTGGTGTCAACTTAAGCCCAAAGTCATATCATGTCCGAATGAACACTTATAAAAAACGAAGAACCTCACCCGCCTACGGCACCCTCTCCTTAATAAGGAGAGGGTTGGGGTGAGGTCAAGCAGGAATTATAAGTAATTAAGCGGACTTGATATCATTAGTTGACAAGCATTTGAGCATTTTTTGATGTACCATCTAGATTTTCGATCCCCCCTTAATCCCCCCTTAAAAAGGGGGGAGATAAAACTTTAGCCCCCAAGGGATCGGGGGTTGGGGGATCTAAAACGACGCTAAATTGCGTGTTTGAGCATGATTGTTGACACTATGGCGGTGAGGCGGTTCCGTTTATTGCCAAACAAACACTTTGGCTTCGTATGGTCCTATATCAGTGAGAATACCATCGTCGCCAGCTTCTACATCATAATTAGCTGTCCACTCGTGCCATGTACCACTGTTAGGGAAGTTAGGAACGTGATACCCAGCTAAGAAGTTTTCTGAGAAATTCGCCACAACCACAACACGAGAACCTTCACCGTTCCACCGACTGTAAGCAAACACTTTTGCCTCTGGATTTTCGTGGATGAAGTCAATATTTTCTGTGTAGAGGGCATGATTTTGTTTACGCAGGCTAATTAAACCTTTGTAGTATTCAAACAAGCCGCGATTTAGGTCATTGCCTAGCAATCCCCATTCAATTTTTGATGACTCTTGTGTTTTCGGCTTGTACTCGCCAAACTCTTGCCCCATCCACATCAAAGGCACACCAACGGCTGTCATGAGGATAGCAACTCCCAAGCGAATGCGCCTAAAAGCTTCTTCGTCAAAAATATCGCGGTTCCCCAGTTCCACCATCAAGCGATCGTGGTCGTGGTTTGTTAAGTAATTGACAACATTCGTAGCACCCATGAAGCCTTGGCGCTTAGCGTCAATGACATCTTTAAGTTGCTCTAAATCAAAAGTGTCACCGCAAAGGTGTGCCACAATTGTATGGAGGAAACTATCGTGCCAGCATCCATCCATCGGTCCATCTGCATTGGTGATACTGGGAGTTTCAGGAATGTGTTCGGCTATGTTGTAAAAAGGCTTCATGCTAGCAGTTTTTTTAGCTTCTTGCACAATCCAGTGCATGAAGTCGTAGTTAGCAATTTGCCGCGCTGCATCGTAGCGAATGCCGTCAACGTGATATTCTTGAATCCAAAAACGGATCGTATCACCAATAAATCTACGCGCAGGATAAGTCTCTAATTTTTCATCGTAGAATTCATAATTGAATTCAGGTCCCCAGCTATTATCAGGATCGCGGGGAGAGTGATGATACCAATAATCGTGGTCAATTTGTGTTAGCGGGCTTGATGATTCTGAATGGTTATAAATACCATCAATTATAACACGAATTCCTCTGCCGTGGCACTCATCAATTAACTTTTTCAACTCTTCTGTAGAGCCATAACTTGATTCTGTGGCAAAGAAGTGACGCGGGTTATAACCCCAACTATAATCGCCTGGGTATTCTTTGAGTGGCATCAACTCAATGGCATTAATTCCCAGTTCACAAAGGTAATCTAACTTTTCAACAACGTGCTTGTACTTTCCTCGGGCGTAAGGGTCATCTTCACCACCAGAAAAGTCAGCAACGTGTAGTTCATAAATGACTAATTCGTGGTCTGCGGGTAGGGGTTTATCGTCATGTTGCCAAACATAGGTATCGGTAATTCTTTCCCCGTCTTTTATCCGTACGATACCGTTATCTTTTCCACTCAATTCATCGATATCAGTGGCGTAGGGGTCTGTCACATCAACCCATTGGTCGGGTTCAAAAAACCACGATTTTGATTGAACGCGGAATTTATATTGATAAACACCATCCTCTAATTCAACAGTTGTGCGAAAATAACCATCGTCACCTTTTTCCATGGGGATTTCTTCCCACTTTGAAAAAGAACCAATTAATGCAGCACCTTCGTTGTAAGGTGCAAATAAATTAAATTCAATTGGCTTTGCCATAGAAGTCTATCGAGATACAAAAAGGTGATGTGCTAGCAAAAAAGCATAAAAAGATTGCCAAGGGCGAAATGATTAATAGCTGAAAGCAATTAACATTTAGTGATTAGCAATTCTTAAATTATTTATGCCAGATATAAGCATTGTCTAATTATCAAAGAAATTAGCCAATCGTCCCCTAGAAATAATAAAGTATTGTGTACCTCTATCTTAAGAATGGTTTTTTCTAAAAGCTGTATTCTAATTTTATCGTTTAGTAAACTATAAGTTTTAAAGTCTCTATAGAATGATAATTAATCGCAGATGTACGCAGTAAAGTATAAATTATCAACAAGGGGGTATTATTTTCAGTAACATAAAAAATTGTTAGTGAGAAGTTAACAACTCCTCACTCCTGACTTTTGATTGATAACTGAAACTGGAATTCTCAGGATTGGCTGTTGTTTTTGTAACTGGCAACAGCTGCCCTAAGATTACCTTGGTATTCTGATAGGAGTTTTAAGCCCTCCTCTTTTTCCAACCCAGTCCAATGCATCAACAATGCTAACTTTACCCACTTACCACTACGTTCCAATAAGAAACCAGCGGCTTCTCGACTTAAACCTGTGAGGTCTTGTAAAATACGCAAAGCGCGATCGCGTAACTTTTGATTTGTTACCGCCACATCCACCATGCGATTGCCGTAAACTTTACCCAACTGCACCATTACACCCGTAGAAAGGATATTTAAAGCCAGTTTCGTCGCCGTACCAGCTTTTAGGCGAGTTGAACCAGCAAGTATTTCTGGTCCAGTCAACAGGCGAATATCAATATCAGCATCACAAGTGACTTGTTCAGCAGGAACGCAGGCTATAAATATAGTAGTCGCACCCCGGCTACGTGCAGCGCTCATCGCGCCGTGGACAAAAGGCGTTGTCCCACCCGCTGTAATCCCAACGACGACATCAAGTTGCGTGACTTGTCGTTGAGCGATCGCCGCTTCACCATCTTCGGCGTTGTCTTCCAAATCTTCAGAACTGCGTACTAGTGCGCCTGCACCACCAGCAATTATCCCCTGTACCATCTCTGGGGGCGTACAAAAAGTAGGCGGACACTCTGCAGCGTCTAACACCGCTAACCTACCACTTGTCCCTGCTCCAATATAAAACAGGCGTCCTCCGTGATGCAATTGTTCTGCAATGCGTTCAATCGCTTCAGCTAACTGAACTTTAGCAGCAGCTACCGCAGCCACTGCCTTTGCGTCTTCGCGATTAAACAGTTCTACTAATTCAATAGAACTGAGCTGGTCTAGGTTAAGACTATCAGGATTGACCTGCTCTGTTAAAAGATACCCGCGCCCCTGCAAGTTCATCATTTGTCCTTTGTCCTCTGTCCGTGGTCATTTGTCCTTTGTTCTCTGTCCTTAGTAATGACTCATGACTCATGACTCATGACTAACGAGTCTCTTTTACAATAACCCTTCTAGTTTGCGGCGAATGCTTTCGAGTTCTGAGTCAGATAATTCTGGTTTTTCCGGTGACTCTTGGTTACGAGAACGGGTTTCCCCAGCAACGTCCTCTTCGGATTCTGGGTTCCAATCGGTTTCTTCAACATTCATTTCGGGGGGAATTGCCAAACCACTGTCAGTTGGGACAATTTCCCAGTCATAGTCCGCACTTTGACAAAATTCCTTAATTTCCTCTGAATCAAACGCTTCTACGGTGGGTGTTGGAAAATCTTGAGCTTCAAGCATGAGGGCATAGCGTGCAGCGTCGTCTTCTGACTCGAACATCAGAACCTTATTGCGATGGCCGGAGGCCGGGCTTTGCCCATCGCCCACTTGAATTGTGTGAATTCCCTCATTTTCTGTGCGAGCGTTAAACAGTAATACAAAAACACGCATGGGTGTAATCATCTAATCTTCCATCTTGGATCTATTTTTAATTAAACTTCTTGATTGCGTCCAAGGAAAAGCCCAGGCAAGAATTCTGGCTTTATTAGATATTTTTAATTTTTTTCTAACAGAGTTAATATTAGCAAAAGTATAAGCGTCACATTTCGCATCTAGCTTTAAGCATGATTTCTCCTGCCGTCTTTAGTATCGTCGGTTATCCTGGAGTAGGCGTAGCTAGTAGTGTGCCAGCTGGTTCTACAACTGTGACAGCTACATTTGTTTATGAGTGCTGATTATGAGTGCTAAGCCCTGTAGATCAAAAGCAGGGTGTGCGGAGAAATTCCCCTCAAATAAATTTAGGGGATCAAACAAGGAAAAAACGCTATGATTGCTCCACGGATAAATTCGGGAGCTTTTCGCCTAAGACGGTTCCTCGACTTGAAGAGGACAGCGCGGTGCGGAGGTTCCTCAGCACTAGGCACTTAAGACTGTTTCGGTGAGTCAGTAGTGAGACGACATGACCAAAGCTTGTAATTCAGACCATCACTCCCAATCCCCCCGTATTTATAATACGCATCAATGGTTATTCATTTTAAGCCGTGGTGGCATTGCCTTGAGCGGAATTCTGCTCATAGGAATTATGGGCGGTGCTTGGCGAGTATGGAATTTTATTCATAAAGACTTAGTGCCACTAGCCCAAACCAATCTTACTACTACACTGAACCGTCCAGTTCAACTGGGGGAAGTAAAACAACTTTCGCTTACGGGAGTGACGTTTGGGGCTTCAGCTATTCCCGCAACACCTACAGATCGGGATAAGGTGACAGTCGAGGTTGTAGAGGTAGGTTTTGACCCATTACAGTTGCTGTTGAAGCACAAACTCAAGTTAGACGTCACCTTAGTGAACCCAGATGTTTACCTTGAACAGGATGAACAAAGACGCTGGCTCACCACAAAAATAACGCCGGCAGGTCGAAAAGGACCAATTCAAACTGATTTGGACAAACTGCGGTTTCGCAATGCCAACTTGGTGTTAGTTCCCCAGCCAAATAAGGTAGAGGAAGAAATCAATTCAAAATTCAAAATTCAAAATTCAAAATTAGGAGTTTCTCCCTCACTCCCTCGCTCCCTCACTCCCTCATCCCCCTCATCTCCCTCATCCCCCTCATCTCCCGTAGCATTTTCACAAATCAACGGAACTGCCCAACTATTAGAAAACTACAAACTCATTCAATTTAATTTGGATGGGCAACCAGATAACGGTGGTAACCTTTCCATACAGGGAGATTTTCGTCCCAAGACTCAAGAAGTCAACTTAGAGTTGTTGCGGGTGCAAAACTTCCTTGCTGCTGATGTTTCTCGCATCGTTAAGTTACCCGTGGAGTTACAAGCTGGTCGAGTTCAGGGTGAGTTAAAAATTCAAAACATCCAACTCAAACAAAAACAGCAAAACTTGCTCGTTTTTGGTAATGCTAGTGGACAAGGAGTTCAACTTCAAGTTCCGCGAATGCCACTACCATTTATCAATTCTCAAGGTAACGTGCGCTTTCAAGGAACTCAGCTTGAGCTGGAAAATGTCACCACTGGTTATGGCAAAATCCCTTTAATAGCGAACGGCAGCATTGACTCGAAAGCCGGCTACAAGTTAGCAGCGCGTGTAAATTCGGTAAATGTGGCAAGTGTCCGGGAAACTCTCAACGTCAAATTACCTGTACCGACAATTGGGGAAGGTCAGGCAGACTTACAGGTTGTTGGATCAATCACTAACCCAATTCTGCTTGGCACAGTTGCCACTGTAAAAGAAGCAAAAATTGACAAAGTTGATTTTAAGAGTGCCAGCGCACAGTTTGAGTTTTCTCCTGTCGCATCTATTATTACTTTTAAAAATATTCAAGGCAAAGCGACTGTAGGCGGTGAAGTTACAGGCGCTGGGACGATTCAATTTGTTAACAAAATTCCCAAGCTAAATTTTAATGTCACGGCAAAGAACGTTCCAGGGGATGCCATTGCCTCTGTTTACGACACAAAACCTGCATTCCAAATTGGTACTGTCTCAGGTACAGCACAACTGACTGGCAGTGGTGAGAACGTTCAGACAACGGTACAATGGCAAGCGCCCCAAGCAACCTACCCCGGAAGCGGAGAAACAATTGTCGCCCCAGACAAAAGTGTTTCTTTCCGTAATGTTGCTCTCAGTGTTGCTGGTGGTACAGTACAAATTGCTGGCAGTTGGGCGAATGAGCGTTGGCAAGCGATCGCCGATGCTTCCAAAGTACAGGTGCAACGTTTTGTCAACTCCAGTCAACTGCAAAACGTCTCTCTCGATGACGCACGCTTCAACGGTCGTCTGATCTTATCAGGAACCTCAGCCCCATTTAAAATTGCCACAATTCGTCCAGATAACGCAAAAGTTCAAGTTGCGGGTGGCACAGTTGCTATTTCTAAGATCCAATTTGGCGAGCAAAGCTTTTCTACCGAATTAGTTGCTGACGGTGTGCGGTTGGGGCGTTTGCTAAAACAAGCGCCCCAAAATTTAGATGGACCATTAGCGGGTAAGTTCCAAGTTTCGGGTAACACAGACGCTTTTAACCTCAAAACCTTACGTGCTACTGGCGAAGGACGCTTATTAGTCGGTGGTGGCGCAATTACAGCTGACCATATCCAAGTCGCTGAAGGTTTGTATAAAGCACAACTACAAGCAAAGAACGTAGATGTGCAACAATTGGCACAATTACCTAAGCAATCTCAAGGAAGGTTAAGCGGTCAATTCAACGTTGCTGGTTCAGTTGAATCCTTTCAACCGCAAACTGTTGTAGCCACAGGACAAGCACGCGTCAATTTTGGTAGTGGTAGTGTGACTGCTTCTAATATCCAATTGGAAGCCGGTCGCTATCAGGCGCAACTCCAAGCAAGTAATGTGCCGTTGCAAAAATTATCACAAGTACCACCGCAATTTAACGGTACTTTGACAGGTCAGTTTAACGTTGCTGGTTTAGCTGATTCCTTCAAACCACAAGCTATTCAAGCTACTGGTCAGGCACGAGTGAATGTTGCAGGTGGCACAGTCACCGCTTCTAAGATCCAACTTGCTGATGGTCGTTATCAGGCTGTGGTTGATGCTTCTGGTGTGGAATTAAAACGGTTGTCGCAGCAGTTGCGGGGTCAATTTGGCGGGAAACTGCAACTGGCAGGCACTGTGGGAACTTTCAACATATCCAACGTGCGTGCCTCTGGTCAGGTGCAGCTTTCCCAAGGCATTGCTGGTATTGAGCAACCGCTGACAGCAGTTGTTGGCTGGGATGGACAAAAGCTGCTCGTCGAGCGAGCCACTGCTCCAGGTTTAAGTGCTAATGGTTATATTTTAGCCAAATCTGGTGGAACAGAGATACCGCAAATTACTGAATTAAATCTCAACGTTCAAGCACAGAATTATAATCTGCAAAAGTTGCCAATGCAGCTTCCCAGCGCTGTGGCTTTAGCAGGAAAAGCCGATTTTGGGGGAAGAATCAGCGGTACACTACCTGTGCCAAATATACAAGGACAAGTTAGGTTACGAGACTTGGTGGTAAATCGACTGGCTTTTGAGTCGGTGTTAACTGGAAACATCCAATTGGCGCAGGGACAGGGTTTAAATTTAGATGTTGCAGGCACACGGGACCGGATTACTCTCAATGCAGACGCAAAAAATCGTCCCAACTCTTTCTTAGTGCGGTGGCAAAATGCATTGGCAAGCGGTCAATCTCAAGGGGACAATTTGGCAATGAAAGTGGAAAACTTCCCCTTGGCGATATTGAATCTCACCCCGCCTGCGAATACTCATCTTGGTACGGGTGTCATCGCTGGATTTTTAACTGGGGATTTTCAGGTTAATCAAAAGACATTTGCCACACAAGGGGATATTGCAATTGCCCAGCCGCAATTAGGACGCATAAAAGGCGATCGCCTGATGGCACAATTCCGTTACGGCGATGGTCAAGCAACGATTACAAATAGCGAATTTGTCAAAGGTGCGAGTCGCTACGCCCTTGCTGGGACTTTGAGCCAAACTCCCAAAGGTCCGCAAATCAAAGGTAAACTGAACGTTACCCAAGGTGAAGTTCAAGATGTCCTGACTGCACTACAGTTATATGAATTACAAGATGTTCAACGTGGTTTGGCACAGCCAAAGTACGGTACAGCAGCAGATTTGAATGCCACCGAGTCAGTAGGATTTTCAGATCAGCCTTTGTCTGCCCAACTTCAGCGCTTTGGCGAATTTGAAAATCGGCTAGTACAACAAAAACAACAGCGTCGCAATGTTTCTCCCATACCGGAATTGGCAGATTTAAAGGGAACTTTCAACGGTGAAATCTCCGTAGATACTGCAACAGCGAACGGGCTGGATGTAAGCTTTAATTTAAACGGTCAAAACTTTGTTTGGGGTAGGGCAGATGAACCGGATCGTTTATATAAAGCAGACCAAGTGATTGCTCAAGGCAGATTTGAAAACGGTGTTCTCAGATTGCTACCTTTGCGACTAGAGTCTCAGAACAACCTGATCGCTTTGACAGGTAATATTGGCGGTAATGAACAATCTGGTCAGTTGCAGGTTGTCAATTTCCCCGTGCAAGTGCTGAATAATTTTGTCAAACTGCCTGTTGGTTTCACAGGTAATCTCAACGGCACAGCAGCTTTAGCAGGGAGTATTGACAATCCACAGGCAAAGGGAGAATTGCAAATTACACAAGGGACTCTCAATCAAAAAGGCGTAGAGTCAGCGACTGCGAGTTTCAACTATACCAATGGTCGCTTGAACTTTGGCAGCCACGTTACGGTTTCTGGTTCAGAGCCAGTTAAAATTGCTGGTAGTGTACCTTATCAGTTGCCTTTTGCTTCTGTAAAGCCAGATAACGATCAAATTAATCTGGACGTGAAAGTTCAAAATGAAGGGCTGGCAGTCTTAAACCTGTTAACTAACCAAGTCGCCTTTGAAAAAGGTGAAGGACAAATAGACTTGATGGTGCGGGGAACAACACAACAGCCTATATTAGATGGAATTGCCACCCTTCAGGATGCCACTTTTTCATCTCAAGCTTTACCAGGAAAGCTGACAGATATTACAGGAACAGTGCAGTTTGGTTTAGACCGGATTGTCGTGCAAAATCTTCAAGGTAAGTATAATAACAACGGTAAAGTCGAGGCACAAGGTGAAATTCCTGTCTCGAGTCAAGAAACAAAAATAGATCAACCCCTCACGGTTAGCCTTGACCAATTGGCTTTGAATCTTAAGGAACTTTACCAAGGAGGCGTCAGCGGTAACTTGCTGGTGACTGGTTCCGCCCTGAAACCAATGATTGGTGGTAAATTGCAGTTAGCTGATGGTCAAGTTTTACTAGCAGAATCTACAAAAACGACCAATGGAAATAGCAAAATAGATGTTTCAGGTGTGAAACAGGTCAAGCAAGAGACCGCGAAAGCTGACTATACAGCGACTCAGTTCAAAGACCTACAGTTACAGCTAGGCAAAAACGTACAAATTACCCGTCCACTCATTATCAGTTTCCGGGCTACTGGAACCCTTAACGTCAACGGTTCGTTTAGCGAACCAATACCAGAAGGAACTATCCGGCTTAAGGAAGGAAGCGTAAATTTATTTACGACTCGATTTAACCTTGCGCGTGGCTATAAACATAAAGCTATTTTTAGAGCAAATCAACCCCGCGATCCCGAGTTAGACATGCAGCTATTTGCGAAAGTACTTGACGTTATTCAAAATACTGACCTCAATAAACCAAATATCACAGGGTTGGCGGCTTTAGAAACTGTTCGTGTTGATGCCAGGGTGCAAGGTCTGGCAAGTAAACTGGATGAAAGTCTGGAACTGACTTCGAGCCCCGTACGCAGCCAAACAGAAATTGTTGCCCTGCTTGGGGGTGGAATTGTAGAGACCGAAGGACGCACTAACGACACTACCTTAGGACTGATTAATATAGCAGGTTCGGCTGTGTTCAACAATCTTCAGGAACCTCTTAATCAGATTGCAACGGCATTGGGTTTGAGCGAACTGCGTCTGTTCCCAACCATCCTCACCGACACTCTGACAGCAGGTAGGAGTAGTTCAACTTTGGAGTTGGCAGCGGAAGCCGGAGTGGATATCACTCGCAGGTTTTCTGTCTCCACCTTGAAGATTTTGACAAATAGCGACCCCTTCCAATGGGGTATTAACTATCGGCTTAACAATAACATTCGTCTGCGTGCAACCACTAATTTAAATGATGACAATCGCGCAGTTGTTGAGTATCAAAAGAGGTTTTAAGTAGGTCGGCGTGAATATTTATCGTTGAGGCAAGGCAGAAGGTAGAGTTATCAAGGGGAGGGTTAGCGAGGGGTTTTGAGATAGGCGCAGCACCGAACTCAAAACATCGCACCTTAATGGGTGCGGGTTTTAACCCCTACATGAAGTTTGAAGGAATTCCTTCTTCCTCGTTCTCCCGTTCTCTAAGGTGCAGTAACAGAATTACTTAGTCATCTCTATCATCTCGGTCATCTCTATCATTTCGGTCATCTCTATCATTTCGGTCATCTCTATCATCTCGGTCATCTCTATCATCTCGGTCATCTCTATCATCTCGGTCATCTCTATCATTTCGGTCATCTGTGCGTGCTGAATACTCCTGGTAATTCCTGGTATTGTCTACCGACTGGGCAAAATTCGGATCATTTCTGCTTGCATCTCTTACAGGCTCTTGGCAAGCACCCAACATTGCGCTTAAACCCAGTAGGATAGGTAATGCGATTGGCTTTGACACTGCCCTTTGGGCGATCGCTCTTATATTCATGTTCTACTTTCCTAAATGATTGGTTGACAAAGTTTTCTTTCAGGAGGGTAAACAGCCCTGAATTAAGAGTTTGCTTCTTTCAAGGTTTAGTTATCTTTCTTACAAGAAAGATAATTGAAATACATACCTACCCTACAAACATCACATAACTTAACAATTCTTTTTTTGTTCATAGCTTAAGTACCCCATCTTCCATATAAACAACTCGGTCAGCCAAATCTAAAATTCGGGGGTCATGAGTGACAATCAACACTGTACAACCTTGTTCTTTTGCCAGTTGGCGCAGTAATTCCATGACCAAATGTCCACTGTGAGAGTCTAAAGCAGCCGTTGGCTCATCTGCCATAATCACCTGTGGATGACCTGTTAAAGCACGGGCGATCGCCACTCTTTGTTTTTGTCCCCCCGACAAATCACGGGGAAGTTGCTTTACCTTATCCCCCAGTCCAACTTGTTCCAACAAAGCTTGTGCTTCTTTGCGTGCTGGCTTTCCTCGAATGCCTTTGACATTCAAGGCTGCTTCTACATTCTCAATTGCTGTTAGTGCGGGAAACAAGTTAAAATCTTGAAAAATAAAACCAATATTCTGCCTTCGGAAGCGAGCTAGTTCAGTTCGAGACATTCTGGTAATCTCTTGCCCAAGTAGATACACGCTGCCTGCCGTTGGAGTCAACAGTCCCGCTAAAATAGACAGCAAAGTCGTTTTCCCCGAGCCAGAAGGTCCCATTAAAATTTCGATATCACCCTTTTGGATTTCCCAGTAAACTTCTTTCAGGATTTGAAGGCGCTGCTGCTTGGAATGAATCACCATTTCCACCCCTTCGGCAACAATTGCGCCTGTTGCGGTGGAATTCATTTGATATTTGTTCTGGGCAAATTTATGAGATTGAATTTTAGAATCAGTCATTTGCTCAAATTCTTTGGGGATATACAATTTTTAATTGTCAGTTGAGATTTGTTGTGTGCTTTCGAGTGCTGAAGAATCACAAACTTAATTATGTAGTCACTGGCACTATATATAAAGTAAAATTACTGATAAGTTAACTATCCTTTAAAGACAATCGCTGGATCAACGCGAGTGACTTTTTGGATCGCAAAAACAGCAGAACTGACGCACATCAACACCGTAATTCCAAAAACAGTAGCTGCCGATATAGGTGTAATTAAAATGACAATACCCTGTGCTGTTGATGTCCAAGCTGCCACCCCTAGACAAAGAGCGATCCCTGGTAGATAGCCTAAAATTGCCATCCATAGTGCTTGCTCAATAATTACATTGTAAATAAACCAATCAGATGCCCCCATCGCTTTAAGGGTGCCAAACTCTTTGATATGATCTGTGACAGAAGCATAAAGAATTTGACTAACGACCACTGCCCCAACAACAACGCCAACTACCGCACCAAGACCGAGAATAAATCCAATTCCAGAGCGTTCCTGCCAGTAGACTTGTGTTATTTTAGACATTTCTTGGCGGGTGTACGCGCGGGTGTCTGGCAAAGCTTGTTCTAAATCTCGCTTTAATTTGCTTATATTTTGACCGGGTTTTGCCCGAATCAAAACGAAGCTAATCTGGTCGGTTGATGTTGGCTTTTTAGCAGAGGTACCTACGTTAGTTGGAGAAGCGGTTGTTTGACTACCGTAATTTCTATAAGTGTTGGCAGTTTCTAAAGAGGTGAACATCAAGGTACCGAAGATAATTGACTGAGTTCCTTGAGTAAAACCTACCAACTTCGCACCTATATTGTTAATTTCTCCTACCTCACCCAAGCTTTTAAGATGAATACCATCCAAGCCAGTTTTGTCAATAATGAACCTGAAGGGTTGCTTCAAGTCATTAAAACTGCCTGCGACAATGGTTGATCGGTCAAATAACATTCCTTGTGGATCTGCGCCAACCAGCGTAACCGAGGTGATTTCGTCTGTTTGTAGTTCATGCCACAACGCACCATCAATAATGACACCTTCAGCTTTGTCTACACCTGCGACTTTACGTGCCTTGGTAACCTGTTCGTAAGGAATTGGTATAGTTAGCCCCAAATGCTGCATATTTTTTGAAGACACCCAAATGTCAGCACGCGATTGATCAATTAACTGGGAAGAGGAACGAGCAAACCCATATTGAAGACCTGTTTGAATGGTGACTAAGCTAACGGCAAATAAAATTCCTGCTTGCGCCACCAAAAAGCGAGGAATGTCTTCTAGTAAATTCTTACGAGCAATTGAAGCCATAAAATGTAATAGGGAATAAGAAATTGTGATGAATTGTTGGTTGTTTTGTTGTACTAACTACTAAAAATGAGCGATTAGCCAGCCTTTATGGTTTTAGAATAGACTCTTCCTTTCCAAGTTCCTCCTCGCTTTTGCCAGTGACGCACAGCCGAGTCTACAGTCATGAGCGTATAAAGGAGAGCAATTCCAGGAAGACACAACGCCAAAGCGGGAGAACATCCATAAAATCGGATCGTGGGTAAGTAGGCATAAGCCATAAGTAGCCAGGTAGATAAGCCGGCGATCGCCACAAGCCAATTTCCAGTAAGCAAACCGAAGATTGCACACACAGGTGGAACAATGTAAACAAGTATCATCCCGATGACTGTTACGATTAACAACCCCAAGGAATAATTTAGCTGTGTGAACGCAGTTCGGGCTATCATGTGCCAAATGGTTGACAGGGATGGATAAGGTCGCAAACTGTGGGTTGAGTCGGTTAGTCCCAGCCAAATTTTGGGAGATGAGGGAGATAGGGTAAAACGCCTAGATTTTACCGCTTGCGCTAGGGCGCAATCATCAATTAAGGCATCGCGGACGACCTCAATACCACCAATGCGGGTTAAAGCTTCACGGGTGATTAAAATACACCCACCAGCAGCGGCGGCTGTTGGTTTGGTGGGATCGTTCACCCAAGGAAAGGGGTTGAGTTTTTGAAAGAAAAATACAAATGCTGGAATGAGCAATTTTTCCCAAAAACTTTCACACCGAAGCCGCACCATTAAAGAAACGAGATCCAAATCCTCTTGTTGCGCTTTTGCTACCAAAGAGCGAAGATTCAAAGCATCATGTTCAATATCAGCATCCGTTAGCAGAACATAGTCTGGTGGCGGTGTCAGGGTTTGTGCATATTGAATACCTTGGTGTAGCGCCCATAATTTACCCGTCCAACCAGGAGCCAAAGGTTGTCCAGAAAGGACACGTAATTGCTCAGTTTTGTCTAATTCCTGGGCAACATCACGGGCAACATTTGCTGTTCCATCCGTACTGCTATCGTCTACCAAGACGACGCTGAGATGACCAGGATAGTCTTGGTTGAGAAGCGATCGCAAAGTGACAGGAAGCAAATCGGCTTCATTTCTTGCGGGGATGACAGCACAAATAGCAGGGAACATTGGTAAATCTGTTTCCTGTCTTGTTAATCGTTGGTCCGAGCGCCAAAACTGACCCCAAAACCCTAGTAATATCACCCAAATTGTCAAGGATAGAAAAGCAAGCCATAGTCCAATTTCATTGAGCATCGTGTTTTCTTTTTTCCACTTAGAAAACACATTACAATGTCACCTTATGACAGGGAAAGAATTTTCCTGTACATAACCAAAAAGAAGCAGACATATGTGGTTGAGGAGCAACGGAAAACTATGCAAATTCAAGACAAAGTGGCAGTTTCCCGTGTAAAAGACGCGATCGCCGCCAGTCAAAACTATCTTCTTTCTATTCAATATCCTGATGGATACTGGTGGGCAGAATTAGAATCCAATGTCACCATCACTGCGGAGGTTGTCCTCCTCCATAAAATTTGGGGCACAGACCGAGAAAGACCCTTGCATAAAGTTGAAGCATATCTGCGTTCTCAACAACGGGATCACGGAGGTTGGGAACTTTTCTACGGGGATGGCGGAGAGCTAAGTACCTCGGTTGAAGCATACATGGCGCTGAAGCTGCTTGGTGTTCCACAAACAGACCCCGCAATGGTCAAGGCGCGGAAGTTCATCCTAGAACGCGGTGGGATCAGTAAGACTCGCATTTTTACCAAGTTACACCTAGCACTTATAGGATGTTACAGTTGGCGCGGCATTCCTTCTCTACCGCCGTGGGTGATGTTGTTGCCCTCGAATTTTTTGTTTAACATCTATGAAATGTCTAGCTGGGCTAGATCAAGCACTGTTCCGCTGCTGATTGTCATTGACCGCAAACCTGTTTTTCTGACTGATCCAGCCATCAACTTGGACGAACTGTATGCTGAAGGTGTTGAGCAAGTTCGCTATAAGTTGCCTCGTAAGGGTGATTGGACAGATTTATTTATTACTCTAGACGAAACCTTTAAATTAGCAGAAACCCTGAATTTAGTTCCTTTCCGTGAAGAAGGTATTCAAGCCGCAGAGCGTTGGATTTTAGAGCGGCAAGAAGCAACGGGAGATTGGGGCGGAATTATTCCCGCTATGCTGAATTCGCTACTCGCTTTGCGAGCTTTGGATTATGACGCGGCTGACCCTATTGTAGAACGAGGGCTGCGGGCAGTTGACAATTTTGCCATTGAAACTGCGGATACCTACAGAATACAGCCTTGTATTTCCCCTGTATGGGATACTGCTTGGGCAATGCGAGCTTTAGTAGATTCTGGCTTGGCTCCTGATCATCCGGCTGTGGTTAAAGCTGGAGAATGGTTGTTGAGTAAGCAAATTCTGGATTACGGTGATTGGGCTGTTAAAAATCGAACAGGAAAACCAGGAGCTTGGGCGTTTGAGTTTGACAACCGCTTTTATCCAGATGTAGACGATACTGCGGTCGTTGTCATGGCTCTTAATCAAGTGAAATTGCCCAACGAAAAATTGAAGCAAGCGGCGATCGCTCGTGCTTTGAATTGGATTGCTTCGATGCAGTGTCAGCCAGGAGGTTGGGCGGCATTTGATATGGACAATGATCAGGATTGGATCAACCAAATACCTTATGGTGACCTCAAAGCCATGATTGATCCAAACACAGCTGATGTCACCGCTCGGGTGTTAGAAATGCTAGGTGAGTGCAATCTGTTCATTGATACACGCAACCTAGAGCGGGCAATTAGCTATCTCAAAGCCGAGCAAGAAATTGAGGGTTGCTGGTTTGGTCGTTGGGGAGTGAATTACATTTATGGCACAAGTGAAGTTCTTTGCGCCCTGTCCTTAATTGCTCCAGAAAAGACACGACTGAGTATAGAACAAGGTGCTGCTTGGTTAGTCGGATGTCAAAACCCAGATGGTGGCTGGGGCGAGACTTGCCGCAGCTACGATGACCCAACTCTCAAAGGACAAGGACCCAGTACTGCCTCTCAAACGGCTTGGGCAATACTAGGTTTAATAGCAGCAGGTCAGGCAACTGGCAAGTTTGCGAAAGTTGCCCTTGAGCGGGGAATTGGTTATCTTTTGGAAACTCAGCGTTCAGATGGCACTTGGGACGAGTCAGAATTTACAGGGACTGGCTTTCCTAGTCATTTTTATCTCAAATATCACCTCTATCAACAGTATTTTCCGCTATTAGCTTTGGGTAGGTATCAAGGAATATCAGAGTTGTGGTGATAGACTGAGTCACGAAACTGAAATTATCAGTATAATTAAAAACTACAAGAAACCCAGTTTCGTTTCATGAAGAATCTGGGTTTTTTATTAGCTTTTATGTAATCAGAATTACTATAGCGGTTCCGGAGTTGAGTGCAATACATCAAGAAATAAGAACCACAGATGGACAACGGACACTTGCCACAACGGGGGGAACCCCCGCAAGGCAGTGTCCTCCAGATGGACACAGATAAATAATTACTTCATCCAAACGAAAAGCGCTATAATCGTGGCTAAAGAGAGACTTGCACGTACATTCCTAGCGAAACGCTCTCAACTTCTACCAAAATTTTATCGGTGATAGTTTCCAATAGCTTTAATCGATTTGTGGGAAGCTCAATAATCGCTATCCTGAGTCCAGTTAAGTTTTGCTGGTATTTCAAATTCTTGTCTGATGTGAGAAAAACATCATATACACCATCAATCCTCGCCATGAGTTCGCCATTCTTAAACCCAGCCCATCCCTGCTCTTGAACTGTGGTCACTTCATAAGCAGACAAATAGCGCTTCAAAGCTTTTGGTAAGTTCTCATCCAGAATGATTTTCATGTTGAACGTGTTCACGAGCAAGTTTCAGAAAATTGACCGCATCTGCACGAGTGACAGATGGGAAGTTGTCCAAAAACTCCTCTAGAGAAAATCCATCGTCTAAGTAATCGAAAAGTGATTGGACTGGGACTCTCGTATTTCGGAATACTAACGTGCCACCCATGACTTCTGGATCGGAACTTACTGGGCTTTGGACTAAGGTAATCATAATCTTCGTTTTTGCTATTTTTTCATCCAGTATATCTCCTGTAAACCGTTGCAGAAGTTGTCATGGGGTGCTACCTCAAGAAGATTAAGCAATCATCTGATTCTCAAAATCCCCTAGCTGACTTGCTAGTAATACATTGCTCGTACCATAGATTTGAGGTAGCCGTCCTGTTTGTGCTAAGATTGTTCGCACTTGTGTGTTGGAAGTATCGGCGAGGTTACGCCCTTGAGCGATCGCCATTCCCGCTGCAATTCCTACTCCCTGTCCAACTCCACAATTGAATTCCACAATTCTCCCAGCAGAGGAAGCATAGCCAACAAATCCAGATGCTGGACTGATGACCGCCAAGTTAGGTACATTTTTGACGAGGGCGTGCTGAAAGCCGATGTTGAACAGGGGCGGGTTAAATGCCAGATTGTTAAAACCTTTCGTAGTAGCTCTTGTATCTAAACCTTTGATTCCACCACGGATATCGAAATGGTAACCAAAGGTTCCCAAAGCTTGAGTGTCTGGTACGCCTCCCGATAGCATTTCAGAGCCACTAAGGGGGTCAACAGCTCCTACAATATTGCCTGCATGGCGAATATACAGTTCTTCTGCGGGCTTCACCTGACTAGCGCCAATGCTTTCAAACCACTTTCTCACAAACAGTATCTCTTTGAGCATTTCTGGTGTCGGCTTCGCTTTGGCGCGTGCTAACGCTTCCGCTTGATCAGCATTGACTCCAAACAACAATGCATTCCAAGACAACCGCCCCCCAGACAAAATTGCTACGTTACCGTTGTCAAGGATGGCACTACTAGACTCAAACGACAGAGGAGTACCCCGAAAAGCGTGGTAAGCGATAGAAAGGGCTTTGCAGCGAACGTCGATGTAGTCTTGCCCTACGAACATCGTTTTCAGATTGCCTTGAGAATCAACGAGGTTTTTTCTGAGTTCATCTGCTCTTGCTGGATCTCCACCTGCAGCAACATTTAACCATTTCTGAGCTTCAGTATCTGCTATTTTGGTGAAACGTTTGAGATATTGATACTCCACATTTTTGAGTCTATCAATACTCAGCCCATGAGTTTCAAATACCAGGGTGACTGCCAGTTCCGAGTTAGGTAAGCCAAAAGTCTCAAACCCCTTAAGTTTTTTCACTCCAGCCGCTTGCGCTAATTCAGCATTCACGGTGGAGTCAATAAACTGTTTGCCTAAATAAGTTTCATCGTTAGTCAGTTTAATACCAGCAATTTTCTGCCCTTCTTTGATAACGGACTTAATTTCAATATCACCAATAATATCTGCACCTACCTCACGCAACATATCTCGTAAAGCAGCATCAGCCTTAACTGGATCGAGAGCAATGAGCGCTACTCCAGCTTTTTGCAAAAATTCCTTGTAGATGGCGGGTGGATCACCAAAAGTGTCCAAACGACGAGATTGGCGAATGGCAGAGGGAACCGCAGAACGGTCAAGATAAGACAACCCACCGCGCACCAAATGACCGCCGATGCCTAATTTAGGATTTCCTTTAAACAGTAGTAAAGTCCGTGGGTACTGCTTCGTCTGGCGGTAGTACTCCCGTGCTCCACAAACTAGGGCGAGAACACCAGGAACTTCGTCCCCGAAGCAAATAATGTCGTACGTGCGAACTGTCGAATCAACCCTGACTGGAGACATAGTGTTTTCTCCTTCACTCTTAATTTTCTTAATAAAATCAACAATCTAAGTGTTTGTTATTCCAGAAATGAAGCAGTACTGTTGATGAACTTTTACGGGTACTCTTTGAATCACTGAAACGCCAGCACTACTGTATCACTTGCGTACTGTCCCCAAATTGTAAGCGATTCAAATTCACAATTGAAAAAGCTTGTTGCCGCAATTATCCTGCCAGCAAGCTTTCTGCCAGTTAAATATGATATGCGTCAACTGATTTTTTAAGCTAAAATGATAACCATTCTTAATTATGCCGTATGCTTGGTTACTTAACACATATTTTGCACCTTGTCCTCAGGACTCCAGTCCCAGCTTGTCAAACAAGGAACAGCTTGGACTTGATTCAGAAGCGATAAGGACTCAAATAGCAACGCCACAAGTGTGACATAGCAAAATCCTGTTTGGCTATACCAGACAAAGGGCATTTACCAGATGTAACTTAAAAGAGCAACTCTAAAAACTAAAAAGATGAATTTTTCATTTAGCAGACAAACACAAAAGGCAAATACAGAAAAAACTAGGCAAGTGAAAGAGTGGATTTATCAAGCTTTAAAACTGGATGAAGAAATTCCTATTTCTTTAAGTCAATTACAGTGTACTGAGCCAAATTGTCCACCTCTTGAAACAGTCATCGCCGTGATGAAAAACCCAGTTGAACAGTACAAAATTCATAAACCAATAGCTGAAATAGAGTATACAGATATTACTCAACTCATTAAAGAAACTCATTAATGTATTTCTAGGTTTCTCCCACACGCATAAGGGCGTGAGGCATGGCTGCGCCTCTACATCCTCCTAATAATGAATTGTGACCAGTTTCAATTTTGAATGACTTATGACTCAACTTACTGCACAAGCTACAGAATCTATTTCCGATATTCCGAAACGTGGAATGCCTGTCACTATTATCACAGGATTTCTAGGCAGTGGGAAAACCACTTTGTTGAATCAAATTCTTAAAAATAAACAAGATTTAAAAGTCGCTGTACTTGTGAATGAGTTTGGCGATATCAACATAGACAGCCAACTGCTCGTTTCTGTAGACCAAGATATGGTAGAACTGAGCAATGGTTGTATTTGTTGTACAATCAATGATGGACTCGTTGACGCGGTTTATCGAGTCTTAGAACGAGAAGAGCGTATCGATTATTTAGTCATTGAAACCACAGGCGTTGCTGACCCTCTGCCGATTATTTTAACTTTTCTGGGTACAGAACTGAGAGATTTAACAAACCTCGATTCTATCCTGACTCTTGTCGATGCTGAAGCTTTTAATCACGAACATTTCCAAAGCGAAGCAGCTTTAAAACAATTGACTTATGGAGATATTATTCTCCTAAATAAAACTGACCTCGTTACCCCAGAAAAATTAGAAGAACTACAAGCTTATATCTGCGACGTAAAAGCAGGCGCAAAAATTTTGCACACTACATATGGACAGGTGCCGCTACCATTAATTTTAGGTGTAGGGTTAACTCCACAAGATGATTACACGTCTCATCCTGAACAGGATAAACACGAGCATGATCATGAGCATGACCATGATCATGAACACCACAATCATGATGATCATCAGCATCATCATAAGCATGACCATGACGACGAACATCATCACCATCACCATCACGAACACCACTCTCATCATTTAGAAAATGATGGATTTGTGTCGGTTTCTTTTCAAAGCGATCGCCCCTTTGATATCCACAAGTTTGAAGTATTTCTCACAGAAGAGATGCCACAGGAAGTCTTTCGGGCAAAAGGCATTCTTTGGTTTAGTGACAGTGAATTACGCCATATCTTTCAACTCAGCGGTCCTCGTTACAACTTACACGCTGATGAATGGTCTACTCCACCTAAAAATCAGCTAGTTTTTATTGGACGAAAGTTGGATGCAAGCGAAATTTCTTCGCATCTTAACAAATGTTTAGTATGATTAATAAGTCTTAAGTATTAAAAAATGTACTAACTTGTCAAAGCAAGTCAAAAGGCAAAGTAATATTTTGATCTTCAACTTTTGACTTGTTCAAGAAGAGCGTGTGCCATGCACAGACAAGTCCTTTTTGTCTGTGCATTCTTAATGCCAGACTCTTTAGCAACCACCAGCCCAAGTTACCCATCTGTGGGATATGGTTGTATGTATCGCTTCACTTATTTCGTATTCGGTTATGGTTGCTCCTGTGAAATCAGCGCCGTTGAGTTCTGCTTCATTCAAGTTGCTACCAATCAAATTTGCCTGACGAAGTTTTGCTCCACTTAAATCAGTACCACTGAGTTCTGCTTCACTGAGGTTTGCCCCAACTAAATTTGCCCGAACTAGATTTGCAGTCCGCAAATCTGCGCGAGTGAGATTTGTTCTCTCTAGGTTGACATTCATCAGATCTGCGCCAATCAAGTTGATCTCACTCAAGTTAGCATCTGTGAGGTTTGCGTCACTTAAATGTGCATCTGTAAGGTTGGCGCGACTTAAATCACATCCACTTAAATTTGCTTGACTGAGGTTAGCTCCACTTAAATCTGCTCCACCAAAATTTGCGCCACTTAAGTCAGTATCACTAAGGTTAGCTTGATGCAAATTTGCTCCATTAAAATCCCGTTCTCCTGCTGCATATCGACTCAGGAGCTGATTAATGTCCATATTATCCGCCTCGCAATGTGTTGACAGGTCAAAAAGCCTATTTATAACTTGTGTTCTACCCAAACCACACCGAAGACTATCTTTTAGTTGTCAGCAACTAGATTTTTAACTATTGCTTGGAATATTATTTTCATTTTGCAAGAGCTTCTATTTTTTTGAGCATTTCCTTAACGGAAATATATATATTAATTAATGAAGAAATGATTATTTACACTTAACTTACGAGTAGCACTATACATAATGAACTAAGGAACATGAACAACCATTAGACGGTCAGGAGTTCATGATCCCAGATCATGCGGCAGAAAGAATCGCGAAAATTTTACCCTAGATTCTTATGATCAAGTTTTGTTGAATCGTTAATTTTGGCACCGTAAAGGTTAGCAAAATTCAGATAAGCATCGCTGAGGTTGGCGCTGCGAAGGTCAGTATTACTGAGGTTAGCACCGTTAAGGTTAGAAACTTTGAGGTTCGCATCGCTGAGGTTAGCACCGCTGAGGTTTGCCCCAGTGAGCTTAATACCGCCAAGATTAGCCCCATTGAGATTAGCACCGCTAAGGTTGGCACCGTCAAGATTGGCAAGGCTGAGGTTAGCGCTTCTGAGGTCAGCACCTTTAAGGTCAGTTCTAGCAAGGTTTGCTGCACTCAGATCTGCACCATTAAGGTCGGCTTTGCTGAGGTTAGTCCCGCTGAGGTTAGCCCCGCTGAGGTTGACAAGGCTGAGGTTAGCCCCGCTGAGGTTAGCCCCACTCAGGTTAGCAAGGCTGAGGTTAGCCCCACTCAGGTTAGCACCACTCAGGTTAGCACCACTCAGGTTTGCGCCGCCGAAATTGGTACCGCTGAGGTTTGCCCCACCCAGATCTGCACCTCCAAGCTTGGCATTGCTGAGATTGGTTCCGTCAAGGTTGGCATCGTTGAGATTAGCACCACTAAAGTTGGCATTGAATAGGTTAATACCGCTGAGGTTTGCCCCCCAAATCTGCTCCTGCAAAGTCTTCAGCAGACAAGTTCTCAGTTTTTGCTTTGTCAACGCGCACCTTCAAATTTTGAAGTTCTGGGAAAGATTCTTCAGCCATAGCGCAACTTTGACCAACTTAAGATATATTCCTCTATGACTCTACGAGATATTTAGCTTGCCCCATATCTATCATTCGTTATTATTATTTGTTCATAAAAAATTCAATAGTTGAGGATCAACCCCCCAATTGCTTATTTTTGCCCTAGTACAAGGAGCGATCGCTCGATCACCTGACTCACCAACTGATTTCCCTGCAAGTTAAGGTGGATGTGGTCATGATACAAGGCTTTCGGGTTTTGGTTTGAGTTAAATATTGGCAAAAAATCTACATAAGTTATTTGCTGCGCTTGACAAAATTCCAAAAGGCGCTGACGTGCTTTGATTTCGTAATCGCGGGGTCCAGGCTCACCAATTTCTCGTAATAAGGGAGTCATAACCAGAAGGAATTGGCTGTTGGCTTGACGCGTCAGCGCTTGGATTTTGCCAATTGCTTCTAGATTCAAACCAACTCTATCGCCGCCTTCATTTTGTACTGCTTCTAGTTCTGGTATCGGCGTTTGCCTGAACACATAACGTTGGAAAACTTCCACCAATGCTAAAGACGGTTTCTTGTCTGGATAGTTGCGATCGCGTCCTACGGGTAAAGCAGTGGGAGATGTCGCAAACAAATCATCGGTATTAATCAGTAGCACGACTGCTTGAGCGTTGAAACTGCCAAACTTCTGTAAGTAGGCTAATTCATTTCTTGGTCCCCAAGAGTTGGCTGAAGCATTCAGCACTTCTACTTGTTGAAAGTTATTAGCAACAGAGTCGCTTAAGGAGCGCACCAGCAAGCTAGAAATCGTATTATCCTGGTCTGTCCACCAGCCACCGTTAACAATTGAGTCTCCCAAAAGTAGCAGCCGCTGGGTAGAAGCTGAAGGTGTCTTTTGTATCGGCTCACTTCGCATCGAATATTCATTAATCTCAATGCGATGACCAAAGCGACGGGTACGTTGGTTAGGGGCTAACAAATAACCAATCTGCTCATCCCGAATGTATGTTAGGGGATTGCCAAACCCGAAGAGCGATCGCAATCCTATCTCTATCACTACAAACAATCCGATAACGACCACCAAACTGATCAGCACTACCACTTTCACCATCAAAAACCTTTTTGTAAATTTATATAAATAAATCTTACGATTTTACCTGTTTAACTTATACCCTTTTGTACAGGAAATCTCGCTTATAAAATTGTATCAAAGGCAATAGTTTTATTAGTAGAAGTACTTATATCGATGCAAATGTTGCAAAGCTTAAACAAAATGTTATTAATGACTTCGTGTTAAATGCGAACGAAAAGACTAAAATCAAGACGGACAGACTGGTACTCTAACAAAGGAGGATGACAAAGCTATGTCCGACTTAAACCGTGGGATCATGAAATTTGAAGGCGCAGATTCCCCCAAAGTAGTCACCATCTCCTCTGTGGTGCTTTTAGGATCAATTCTGGTGCTGATCATTTGGGCGCTACAAGCAGCCTACGCAGTTCAGTAATTGGATTATGGACGTCTTAAATTCCGGGAATTAAATGTATCGAAAATGTCATTCTGAGTAAAACCTTAAGCTTATTTATGAGCGCGAGTTTTCCGCTTGGATATGACACAAACCATAAGTTTTCTTTAGTACCGAAAAGGTAACAAAGCATACTTGCTCGACTCGGGTAGGACACTGGCTAGGACGATTTCCGTCACAGCCAAGTGTCTTTGATGATAATGTAATTACAATTAAGAAGAATTTTTATATTTTAAGATTTGAGATTTTAGATTGAAAATAAATCTCAAATCGAAAAGCAAAAATGCTTGAACTCTGGGTATTGTCATTGTTTTCATTGTCTGCCCTCTCTTGGGTGCTATACCAGTGATTGCTTGGATCACCCAAGCCATGACAGGGCGGCAGCTAGCACAAATTGGTACAGGCAACATCAGTGTTTCATCTGCTTTTTACCACGGCGGGACGGTAGTTGGAATTCTGGCAGTTTGTTCTGAAGCGATTAAAGGCATTGCCGCAGTCTTGCTTACGCGTGCTTTTTTTGGACACGAATCCGCTTGGGAACTGGTTGCTCTGATTGCCTTAGTCGTAGGTCGATACTCAGCAGGTCGAGGAGCGGGTACGACTAATGTTGCCTGGGGATTTACCGTACACGATCCACTGGCGGCAGTGTTTGTATTCTTGATGGCAAGTGCTAGTTTTACGATTCTGCGCTCTAGGCAAGTCGCAAAATTTGGAATTTTAATTTTATTCCCTTTGATAGTAGCGCTCCTGCATTATGAGCAGCCAGCAAGAATCATCGCAGCTGTTGCGCTTGCGGCGTTACTTGGTTGGATTTACAAACACATTCCTGATGATTTGAATCTTTCTGTTGAACAAGCAAAACCAGAGTCACAAACAGCGTTGAAATTTTTTCGCGGCACTCAAGATATTCTGACTTTAGATGACGATCTGGATGCAGCTTTTGTCGGACAAAAGGCAGCGAGATTAGCCGAAATTAAGCGATGGGGTTATTCGGTGCCAAAGGGGTGGATTATTGCTTTGTACGACGACCCCGAGCCATTGATAGAAATGCTTCAGCCTTCAGAGTTACTGCCGCTTGTGGTGCGTTCCTCGGCAATCGGAGAAGACACGGAACAAGCTTCCGCAGCTGGGCAGTATGAAACGGTTTTAAATGTGACCAGCAAACAGCAGTTGCGAGAAGCGATCGCCCACTGTCGAGCTTCCTACGATAGTCAAAGAGCAGTCCAGTACCGAAGCGATCGCGGATTATTCGATGCAGCAATGGCGGTTCTGATTCAACAACAAGTCCAAGGAGTTTATTCTGGCGTTGCTTTTACTCGCGATCCTATTACCAAGCAAGGCGATGCTGTCGTCATAGAAGCTTTGCCAGGAAACGCGACTGGTGTTGTTTCCGGACGAATCACGCCCGAACAATATCGCGCCTATGTGGTCGAGACAGATAATTTTACTTCCATACAATTAGAGGGACAAGGGAACATACCACCAGCATTAATCAAGCAAGTTGCCTACCTATCTCGCCATTTGGAAGAACGTTACCACGGCATTCCTCAAGATATCGAGTGGACATACGACGGTCAAACGCTTTGGGTATTGCAAACTCGACCCGTAACCACTTTACTGCCCATTTGGACGCGTAAAATTGCCGCCGAAGTCATCCCCGGACTCATTCGCCCCTTAACTTGGTCGATTAATCGTCCCTTAACTTGTGGCGTCTGGGGAGGAATTTTTGCTTTGGTGCTGGGTGAACGCGCTGTTGGTTTGGATTTTAATCAAACGGCGACATTGCACTATTCTAGAGCTTACTTTAATGCATCCCTCTTAGGAGAGATTTTCCGCCGCATGGGTTTACCACCTGAAAGTTTGGAGTTTTTAACTAGGGGAGCAAAGATGAGTAAGCCTCCCTTGGATACTACGTTGCGGAATTTCCCTGGACTGCTGCGTTTGCTTGTGCGTGAGTTTTGTTTAATAATGGATTTTCACTGGGATAATCGTAGACGGTTTGTTCCAGCTTTGTCTCACTTAAGTCAGGAATTGGTAGAAGACCTTGACCCAGCAAGGCTGTTGACAAGAGTTGATGACATTCTGGAGTTACTTCGCCGTGCAACGTACTACAGTATATTAGCTCCGTTGAGCGCGGCGTTGCGGCAAGCAATTTTTCGGCTAAAAGATGCGGAGATTGATAACAGTCGGACGCCAGAGGTAGCGGCGTTGCGAGAGATTCAAGATTTAGCTGCAAATGCGAGACAGGTTTTACCTGAGTTTGATCCAGACAAGGTATTTGAGCAGTTGGCGCAAACTCCTGAAGGACAAGAGATAGTAGAAAAGTTTGACAAGTTGCTTCAGCGTTACGGTTATTTGAGTGAAGTAGGAACTGATATTGCTGTTTCTACTTGGAAAGAAGAACCACAGGCGGTTAAGCAGTTGTTTGTGCAGTTTATGCAGACAAACGAACCGCCAAGACGCCAAGGTAAGAGGAAGAGAGGGTTTGTCCAAAGGCGTGTGAATCTTAAGGGACAAGTCACTGAGGTTTATTCTCGACTCTTAGCTGAGTTGCGCTGGTGTTTTGTGGCGTTGGAGGGGATTTGGTTAAAGTCGGGCTTACTTGAGCAGCCAGGAGATATATTTTTCTTGGAGCTTGAGGAAGTGCGGCGTCTTGTTGAAAGTTTTGAGCCAGATTTTGTCGAACAGTTGCAGGATTTGGTGGAATTGAGGCGCACACAACTTGCACAAGATAGTCAGCTTAACCCTGTACCCCTTTTAGTCTACGGCAACAATCCTCCCGCATTGCCTTTCCGAACTGAAATCCCCTCACCTGATCAGGTATTACAAGGTATTCCCGCCAGTCCTGGACAAGCAGAAGGACGGGTCAAAGTGTTGCGAAATTTACAGGCGATACCGGATATTGATCGAGACACGATTCTGGTCGTACCTTACACAGATTCTGGCTGGGCTCCTGTACTTGTTAGGGCTGGAGGACTGATTGCTGAGGCTGGTGGGCGGCTTTCTCACGGAGCAATCATCGCTCGCGAGTATGGAATTCCCGCTATTATGGATGTTAAAAGTGCGACATGGATATTGCAGGATGGTCAGAGGGTGCGAATTGATGGGTATAGGGGTATTGTGGAAATATCTAACGACTTAAGACCTGATTTACGACCAGAATGAAACTCACTTCCCTAAATGACTTGGCTGAAGAGCCAGTTTCTCACAATCCTGAAATCAAGAAAAAGGTGATGCTGCGCTTTGGCGATTTGCCTCACCTGACAAACTTTTCGCAGTCACGTTTTGCCCCTGGACACACAGCACCAGCCCACGCCCATCAAGATATGTGCGAGGTTTTTTTTGTTGAGTCTGGTTCTGGTGTGATTCACATTGATGGTAAAGAATACCCCCTCGTTGCGGGGAGTTGCGTAGCAGTTGAACCAGGAGAGTTTCATGAAGTTGTTAATAATGGTGCAACTGAGTTGGTTCTTACTTACTTTGGATTACGAGTTGATAAATAAGCATAGTTTCGCACAGCTTATCAGCGAATGTTAATTTTATAACATCTGAACACGTCTCCTACATTAGGATACAGGGAACATATGTTATGCGACGATTGGTGCTGTATAGCGATCAAGTTATCGCAGCAAATCAGCGGGTGGATTCGTACCTGCTTCAACTATTAGGCACTCACGCCGCACGCATTGGCTATATTTCCTCGTCAAGCGATCCAAAACGTCAGTACTTTACGGCAAAACAACAGTACTATCAACAGTATGGTCTCGAAGCGCTCTACGTTGAACTCGATGTGGAATACAAAACAGACCTTCTCGATCCGTTGTTTGCCTGTGATGCGATTCATTTATCTGGCGGTAATACGTATTACTTCTTGTACTGGCTGCAGCAACGCGGTTTGATGCAGCGGCTGCAGCACTATGCTCTCCATCAAGGCGTGTTAATTGGCATTTCGGCTGGGGCAATTATAATGACACCGGAGATAGCCTCGGCGCGGCTGTGTGGTGATACGCCGTATCCACCCCTTACCACCTATCAGGGATTAGGTTTAGTGGACTTTGCGTTTGTGCCGCATATACAGGATACACCAGAGGACTATGCCCGTATGCAGGTATTTGCCAACCACCAGCAACGAGTGCTATACGGCTGTCATGATGGGGATGGGATTGTAGTCGTTGGTGAAACGGTTACGTTGGTTGGCAATGTTGTAACTGTGACACCGACAAGCGCATGAGTTATGCTCTACGGCTGTACCCCTTGTTGCGAAGCCCTGGAAAGAGATGGAACTGAGTCGCGATCGCTTCGGGCGGGCGTTCCGCGATCACCGAAAAGGCGGCTCCCTCTGGGAGCATCGCCCAACAACTTACCGACTTGACTGGAGGCTTCCAACACCCACCTGGTTATTGACAACAATTTCAACCATAGCAGCAATAATCCTGGAGTTTAACAGTTTTTCAGATATCCAACCAGCCAGAAATCTATTTCCAAATCTATAAAATCTTAATGAATTAATGCAAATTCATATCTAGAGTAACAACGCAATTAGCGTGAAAATATTTGAATATTAATAGTTTACATTACAGAAAGGGAATAATTATAGAGGAAATTCCCAGCAGGGTGTATACCAGAAGTAGATAATTCGAGGTATGTACTACCAACAATACAGCCAATGAAACACCGCGCACTGCTGTTAGTCAATCATCATGCCCGCCAAGCACAAAAGCGCTTACCTGAGGTAAAACGCTTGCTTGAGGAACTGGGCTTGAATTTGATTGAGGAGTCCACTGAACAACCACAACAGCTTTATGAAGTGATCAAACGTCACCAGCACGAAGTTGACTTAGTGATCGTTGCTGGTGGAGATGGCACTCTCAATGCTGCTGTAGATGCTTTGGTAGAAACCCAGTTAACACTGGGTATTCTACCTCTGGGAACCGCCAATGACTTAGCTAGAACTCTGGGAATTCCTAACTCTCTCCCCGACGCCTGTAAAATTATTGCCAACGGTGAAGTACGACGCATTGATTTGGGGTCGGTGAATGGTAAACACTTTTTCAACGTTGCAAGCTGTGGGCTGAGTGTGAAAATTACCCAGCGACTGACTAAAAAAGCCAAGCGTCGTTGGGGAATATTGGCTTACCTGATCACAGCATTGCAAGTCATTTGGGAATCTCGACCTTTTAGCGCAGAGATTCGGATGAATGACCAATCAATAAGAGTGAAAACGGTGCAAATTGCCGTAGGAAATGGTCGATATTACGGCGGTGGGATGGCAGTAGTTCCTGATGCCACCATTGATGATCAAAGGTTGGATCTGTACAGTTTGGAAATTGAACGCTGGTGGCAAATTATTCCCTTATTACCTGCCATGCGACAAGGACGACACATTCATTCGCAGAGTGTTCGCGCCTTTAGTGGTCAAGAAATTGAAATTTATACACGCAAACCGCGCCCCATCAATACAGATGGTGAAATTACGACTTACACTCCTGCTCACTTCCGCGTGCTCCCCAATGCTTTAAGCGTGTTAGTACCATCAAATGAATGATGAATAATGAATGATGAATGAGTAAGTTAGAAAATAAGAGTAGAAAATAAGAGAATTCATAATTCATAATTCATAATTACAATGCATCTAAAATTTTCCCAAGATATTAAGTTTCTGCTGCAAAGGTTAGCCCAACAGCCACTAAGTCTTGGCGATGTTCTAGCAGAAACCTCAGAACGTGGTTTTAGCTTGGTGATTACATTATTGGTTTTGCCATTTTTGTTTCCTGTGCCACCTGGGTTAACTGGACCATTCGGTGGTGCTTGTTTGATATTGTCAGTGCAAATGGCTTTGGGGAGGCGATCGCCTTGGCTTCCTAAAAAAATTGCTACATATAAATTTCCCCGTGGGTTTACCCAGATAATTTTAAAAAACCTACAAAAAGTAACCAAAATATTAGAAAAAATTACCCGTCCCCGATTGGCACAAATAGCAGAAAATCCTTTAACTTGGCGACTCAATGGTCTTTGTATTTCTTGGTTAGCAATCTTGCTCATTTTACCAATTCCTCTTACCAATCCTATCCCTCCAGTGGGAATATTACTCTTGGCAGTAGCCACTATAGAATCTGATGGTTTATTGATGTGCGTTGGCTACGTTTTCACCGTTTTGACGAGTTTCCTATTTGGATTCATCATTTATGCTTTGTGGATGGCTCCCAGTTTATTGCCACAAGTTTTTCAATAATTTGTTGAAATTAGGTGTAAGTTGTCATATGGAAAAGGTGAAAGTAAATTTTAATTTTTTATTTGAATTGTTTTGCCTACCTACATTATTTATAAGAAAAACCCTCAGCCACAGACTGAGGGCGGCAATTAGGGTGCATCTACCATCTCTTTATCCGTCATAAGTCTGTTTGAATCCGGAAGAATAAAAAAAAGCAGGGGGAAAGGAGGAGACTATAGCGATTCTCAGTTGATTCAAATACAAGACCTAACCCCCTAGCCCCCTTCCCTACAAGGGAAGGGGGAACAAGCCCCTCTCCTTGCAGGAGAGGGGTTGGGGAGAGGTCAGAATGTACTGCACCCAAGCGAGAACCGCTATATTTGTCGGAACGAGGCTGGTGTAGGACGGAATCCTTGCCGCAGCGATCACTCCGGGCGCGGGCACTCCGTGCCCGGAGCGCTTCTTTTGTTCATCACCCAAACTACTTTTGACTAAAAATTATCCTACGAGCGCTTCTTACGCTTGAGTGCCAAAGGTGCGCCGATACTGCCAAGGATGAGTAAGCTAAAGATGGAGGTCGTTTCAGGGACAGTGATTATGGTTGCAGAAAAACTAATAGGTAACTCACTATCTTCCAGTCCGAAATTTTCAAAACCAGGTACAAATGGCGGCGCAGAAAAAACCTCTAAATAACCCGGTGTCGGCAAAAAACTAGCGAAAAACGGACTAGAATAGTTTCCCTGCTCGGTGGAATACCCAAAACCATCACCCGTTAACTGCTGAGTATTAAGACTAATTAAATTGTCAACATTAAAAGGTTCGTTTCCCGGTATTGGAGTCCCAGCAGGTTGCAAACCAGTAATTGTTTCACCATTTCGTGTACCAGTAATTTCAGAAATCTGGTAAAAACCCAAATCATTAGGGGTGTCATTAGTGGTGAAAGTGCCACTCGCCGTTATGTCAGTACCAGAATAATTCCAGTTCCAATTTAAAGCAGAAGCTGCTTGCATTGTCCCAAAAATCAATCCAGATGTGGCAGTAAGGATTGTGACAGATAATAGAGCTAGATTTTTCATGAAGGTTGGAGCGTGTTATCACGGAACTTGTAGGTGGAGTTAAGCTACAGCCCAACCCAAAACCAATGGTAGTTTAACACTAAAGTATCTATACGTCGTCACAAATTTTTCTACGTGCGTACAGAGGACTAAACCTGTTTCAAACCCTATTGACGATATCGATTTCAGTCCACTTGAGTGGACTTAAGCTATAAGCCTGAGATTGAAATCTCAGGCGGGCGTAAGCGTTGCGCTGCTTGCTTGAGAATCATCCAGTCCGGTGAGGTCATTGTATCCCCCGCAACACCTGTCGAATGGTATCCGATGGCACTTCATCCGTAATCGTCACCACACCAATTTGCGTTGGCAGAATAAACCTTACTTTACCCGCTTTGACTTTCTTATCGAGTTGCAAAGACTCAATAATTGCTTCAATATCTACCCCAGCTGGCAACTTCGTCGGTAAACCCGCTTTTTGAATCAGGGCGTCTTGACGTTCTGTCTCTTCCTTTTGCCACATTCCCAGTTCCACAGCAATCTGCCCTGCTGCTACCATGCCAATGGCGACTGCTTCACCATGATTGACGACTTTATAACCCGTCAAGCTTTCCACTGCATGCCCAATGGTATGACCGTAGTTGAGAATTGCCCGCAGCCCGGCTTCTTTCTCATCTTTGCCAACGACATCGGCTTTCGCTTGACAAGAGCGTGTTAATATGCTTGCTATCAATTCTGGCTTGACGTAACGGAGTTGATCCAGACGTTTACTCGCTTCCATCTCGGCAAACAATTCGGCATCCCAAATCACGCCGTACTTAATCACTTCTGCCATTCCAGCGCGAAACTCGCGCATGGGCAAGGTTTTCAGGACTTCTGGATCAATTAAAACCAAGCGCGGCTGATGGAATGCGCCAATCAAGTTTTTGCCTTGAGGATGATTGACACCTGTTTTGCCACCAATTGCCGAATCCACCATCGCTAAAAGTGAGGTTGGCACTTGCACCACGTTAATGCCTCGCAACCAAGTCGCAGCGGCAAAGCCAGTCATATCCCCAATGACTCCTCCCCCTAAAGCTACCATAGTCGAGGAGCGTTCTATACGGTTTTCTAGCGCAGTATCGTAGATTTTTTGTACAGAATTTAGGGTTTTGTAGCGTTCACCCGGTGGAAGAGTGCAACTTGCAACTTCAAAGCCAGCCGCTTCCAAAGATGCGATCGCCCTTTCGCCATAATGCTTAAAAATTGTCGGGTTAGAAACCAGCAGGACTTTTTTGCCCAGCTTCAGATTGCTCATCATCTCGCCCAGTTGATCTATGCCCTCTGGTGCGTTCGCCCTTTGGGCGGCTTCCTCTGGGAGCATCGCCCCTTCGGGTGCTGCGGTTTGCCCAATCGCAATCTCATAAGACTGTTGTGGTAAATTTACGTTAATAGAAGCCATCACCAAATCCCTTTGCAAGCGCCCGACGGCTGTATTCTACAGCATTAGCACTGCCTATTCCCGGATACAAGACGCTTTTTGGTTGAACTTTTCAAGGCTGGGTTGAGGGGGTAGGCGCGCGGCGAGCTTGCACGCGTAGGGTGTTAGCGATAAGATTTATCTTTCTTTCCACCTACACCCTCACCCAATTTAATTCGTAGTTTCCTGAATCACCTCACCAGGACCGTTAATCTCAACGGATCTGTTACCAGCTTGGTCAACAGAGATGCGGAATTGCCGTCCACCCTGAGAACTGGTATAACTTGTCTGTTGTTCTGAATTTTGAACTTGAACAGGGGCAGCGTTCAACTGTAGCTTATTTGTTGTCTTATCAAAGACATTCATCCGTGTTTGGCTTCCTTGGCGAAAAACCCTCACACTATAGTTTGGTGTTTGGAAGGTAGCGACTGTCGTTTGTGCTGCAGTGCGTATGGTAGCAGGTTTCTTGACTGTTTGGGCGGCAACAATGCCTGTTTCAAACCCTAACCCAGTGATCACTACCAAAGCGCTCGCAATAAAAGCGTATTTCATAGTCTTAAGGAGCTATTTTATTGTTATAATCACAACAAATATTGATTATTCTAACTATAACTCTCCCCTTCTTAGAGGTGAACTCAAGAAAGCTTCAACAAATATTTTTATTGAGCGTATCTTCTGTAAATGATTCAATAATATTTATAAACGATTATGGAGAAACTTCAATGTTTGGTGTCATTGCTTACATAGCCTTCTTGGCTCTATTCTTCGGTGTTGCTGTTGGGTTGCTTTTCGGTTTGCGTGCTGCTAAAATCATCTAATTGATTTTTTGGAGTCTCGCGCAAAGTCGCAAAGTCGCAAAGTTTTTTTGAGCGAGGCGGCTTTGCGCAAAGTTATCATCCAATCACGGCTTCTTTAGAGGCTTTGTGTTGACCTACGAAAGGAGAACGCACTTCTAGACCAAGCAAATTCAGCATTTCCTGGTCAGTATTGTATCCTGGGCAGGGAGTGGTAACGGTTAACATATGCCCATTGTCACTGGAGAAGATGGAATTTGCTCCCGCCAAGAAGCATAAAGTCTGTTCTACCTGTGAAAGTCTAGCTCTACCTGCGCTAAGACGAACATCAGATGCAGGCATTAAAATACGTGCTGTGGCAATCATTCGCACTACATCCCAAATGGGGACATCAGGTTGATTTTCTAGGGGTGTGCCTTCAACTTGTGAGAGAATATTGATAGGCACTGACTCTGGATGTGGATGCAGGGTTGCTAGAGTCTGCAACATGGATACGCGGTCATCCACGGTTTCGCCTAAGCCGAGTATACCACCGGAACATACAGTCACATTTGTTTGCCGGACATTGTTAATGGTATTGAGGCGATCGCCGTAAGTCCTGGTTGTAATGATCGTGCTATAGTAGTCCGGCGAGGTATCCAAGTTATGATTGTAGGCGTAAAGCCCTGCTTCTTCCAAACGCCTTGCTTGTGTTTCACTCAGCATACCCAAGGTGCAGCAAACCTCTAATCCTAATGCTGTCACTTCTTTAACCATTTCCAGCACTTGCTCAAATTGAGAGTTATCGCGCACCTCTCGCCAAGCAGCGCCCATGCAGACACGACTCACACCACTTTCTTTGGCTTGTTGGGCAATACTCACGACTGTTTCTTTTTCTAGCAGTGCTTGTGCCTTCACCTCTGTTTTGTAGCGAGAAGACTGGGCACAGTAACTACAATCTTCTGGACAACCCCCTGTTTTGATAGATATCAGCTTACAAACTTGTATTTTTCTTGAATCATGAAATTGCCGATGCACGCTAGCCGCTTGATAAACAAGTTCTAAGAATGGTGTATCATATATCTCGCGTATTTCTGATACTTGCCAATTGTACCGTATTACTGATGACATATCTATCCTTTGTAAGGTTTTTGCATAATTTTAGCTCTTCCGAAAGTCTTAACTCACTGATGTTGGTAATACAGCAAGCCTCACTGCTGCTAAATTATGAAGGGTGGCTAATAGCCTTTGGAACAAATATTCAATGATCTATGGAATTGCAACTGCCCAATATTACAACAAAACGGCTGTTATTAAGACTAGGAAATCACGAGGATATCCCGGCAATACTGAAATATTATACGGAAAATAAAACATATCTTACTCCATTCTCTCCTCGTTGGTCTGATAACTTCTTCACTCAAGAGTATTGGCAAAATCAGTTAGAAAATAACTATTTAGAATTTATTAACGATATATCATTAAGATTATTTATTTTTTGTCAAAAAAAATCAGGAATAATTATTGGAATTATTAACTTTTCTAATTTTGTCAGAAGAGCCGCGCAGTACTGTAATGTAGGATACAGTCTTGCAGAAGCGGAACAAGGAAAAGGTTATATGACAGAAGCACTGCAAGCAGCTATTCACTATGTATTTCAAGAATTAAACATGCACCGAATCATGGCAAATTACATACCTCACAACCAGCGCAGCGGCAATGTACTGAAAAGGTTAGGATTTGTCGTGGAAGGGTATGCCAGGGATTATTTATTCATAGATGGAAAATGGCAAGACCACATCCTTACAAGTATCACAAATCCTAACTGGCAGACAAACCCGTAAGCTTTTACACATCCAATTCAAGGATTGAAATCGCAACAGGACTAAACTCTACAACAATTTTGGATAACTCGGATAAAAGTAATGACTTTGGCTGAAACTGTAAACAACACGAATTCTACCAATCCTTTTCTCAATCTCAACTACGAAAGAGCTCTAGAAGATCTAGGCGATGATTACTATGATGAAGTTACCGCAGCAGAATTTTCTCAACATATTCTACACTGGCGCAACGATGCACTTCTACCTCGCCTTGGACTCGATCCGCAATTAGTAAAAGACGAAGACTTTATCTGTGCTTTTGGCAAATTTGAGGGACGAAAACCGCTTTTGGCGCTGCGTTACCACGGTTATCAATTTGGTGAATATAATCCTTTTTTAGGTGATGGTAGGGGATTTCTCTACGGACAAGTACGTGGTACTGATGGCGAACTCTACGACTTGGGCACCAAAGGTTCGGGTAAAACTCCTTACTCGCGTGGCGGCGATGGTATGCTGACACTCAAGGGCGGAGTACGGGAAGTTCTGGCTGCGGAAATGTTACACCATTTGGGCGTACGTACTTCACGCTGTTTAAGCATGATTGAAACAGGGTTATCGCTTTGGCGGGGCGATGAACCTTCTCCCACCCGTTCCTCGGTAATTGTCAGGATGGGGCGATCGCACATTCGATTTGGCACTTTTGAACGGCTGCACTATTTACGACGTCCAGATTTGACCCAAAAGCTATTAGACCATGTCATCGAGCAATATTATCCACATCTGATCAGCGAAGAAGATAAGTACGCTCTATTTTATGCAGATTTAGTCAAACGGACAGCAGAACTGGTAGCGCAGTGGATGGCAGCTGGTTTCTGTCATGCAGTGCTAAACACAGATAATATGTCAATTACTGGCGAGAGTTTTGACTATGGTCCCTACGCGTTCATTCCCAGTTACCAGCCCTACTTTACCGCTGCTTACTTCGATTATTATGGGCGCTATTCTTATACCCATCAACCTAGTATTTGTAAGTGGAACTTAGAAATACTTCAAGAGGCACTCAAAGCTGTTATTAATCAAGCTGATATGCAGGCTGGATTAGCTAGATTTGATGAGCATTATCAGAACGAATACCGTTCTATGATGTTGAAGAAATTGGGTTTTGAGCAGTTGTCACATCCAGAAGTTGATGAATTGTTAAACCTAACGATTCAATTTTTGCAAGATAGCAAAGTTGGTTATCACGAATTCTTTTACGAGATGGCTCACACCTTTTCATTGAAATGGCGAGATGAACCAGGCTTGATTATGGCAGATTCAGATATTGTACCAGCATCAGGAACATCAGAAATTTTTGATAATTGGTGTATATTGTACCATAAAATATTAAATAATTTTGACCCTCAGCAAACAAACATCATTGCCCAAACTCTAGCTCGTTATAATCCGAAAACTGTGATACTCAGACCAGTCATTGAATCAATTTGGGAACCCATTGCTCAAGAAGACAATTGGCAGCCTTTTTATGAGTTAATTAAGCGCATTCAGTCTGGAATTTAGCAAGATGAACTGTTTGCAGATTAATTGGTGCTTATCAAATAAGTAGGGTGCGTTAATGTAGTGGAACGCACCCTACTTATTTAAGACGTTACAGTGCCTAATAGTGTTGTATCGCCACAATGCCCTTACTCTGGAACAGTGAAAGCAACGTGGCTACACAAACAAAGCTTGTCTGTGCAGCTTCTAAGGCATAGATTGAGTGGTGGTTCTAGGTGGCGGATCTGAATTCGCCATTGATTCATTCTCACTTCTGAATACTAAATTCTTCTTCAAGATTTTATTTATATTCAATTCTTAAATCGCTATTAAACAATTCTTAAAGAAACAAAATTATCATCTTAAATAAAAAAATATCATATTTTTACAATCTCATTTGCTGAGATAATGTTTATCCTGCACTAGTTTAACACCCTAGAAACTTTGGAAGAGATGGCACAAACAAAGGCGATTTGGAACCCTTCTGTGTTGGTTCATAAGCTTGTTGGTAGAATTAAGTATTTTTTCTATCAACTTTCAGTAGGTCGGTTTCGCGGATTTGATTTGTATCTCAATTCTCCTGATCGCGTAGTATTGGAAGATGTGATTATTCCTTACTTTGTTTCTCGTTCTGAATATCACAAAATACTTTTTGTTGGGTGCGATTGGTACACCAAACCCTATAGAAAATTATTCCGAAACAAGGAATACTGGACAATAGAAATCGAGGAATGGAGAAAAAAATATGCTGCTGACAGACATATAGTTGATGGTCTTCAGAACTTAGGTCTTCATATCGAAAGTGGTTATTTTGATGTCATTATTTGCAACGGGGTATTCGGACATGGACTTAATGTCAAGGAGGATATGGAAGAAGCATTGAACCAATGTTTTAATGCTTTGCGTGAAGGAGGTGTTTTAGTCTTTGGTTGGAATAATGTTCCTCAGTATGCACCTTTTCCTGTGACTACCGAGTGTGAAAATTTTAAAAAATTTAAACCTTATGTCTTTGAACCTTTATCCACTTCCGAATATTTAGTACCAAATACTGAATACAAGCACACATTTGATTTCTATAAAAAGCCAGTGGCAAGTTGAAATAAATGAGTTGCTATAGCAATCCTGCGCACATTTGTGTGAAAGTGCCTGCTTTGTAAGTCCGGAGGACAGGCTGCGCCAACCCCTAGCGTGTCCGTAAGCTCAGATCTTGCACCCTTCGGGTATGCCTAGTGGGTACGGCCACGGCTATCGCCGTTAGCGCAGCTCCTCCGGAGGAGGCACGGCACGCTATGCCAACGCCAGTCCCCTGGGCGTGGGAAACCCGCCTGCTTTCTCGCTTACTCACCATTCTCAACAAGAGCCAGAGGCTCTAATATCTCGTTATATCATGTCCGGCTAATTAGTTATGATTGCCACGTTAACTGCACCCCACACGCCAGTCGCCTACGGAGGGTTTCCCTCCTGCAGCGCTGGACTCACCGCTTGCGGTCCGGGGAGGTGAAGCGCAGCTTTACCGGGGTGGGGTGATTCGGGTAATGATAAGTATTTAACCGGACTTGATATTACCAGGTTGAACCTGGTAACGAGGGTTTGGAGGCTGAGCCTCCTCACTGTTGCAATTGCAAGATCTCAGTAAATATCATGTTCGGCTAATTAGCCTTAATTCCCAAAGAATCCCACCCCGCCTTTGACTTACGTCAAAATTTCCCCTCCGGTGCTTGCGGGGAGGGGTTGGGGGTGGGGTCTTTTTTATGGTCAATTAAACAGACCTAAATATCTTTTGGTCGATAGACTGCACCAAACGAGTGGTCAGAATTAACTTCAATCACTAAATCAACAAACATAGGAGATTTGACCAACGGACTGATAAACAATTCTGGGTGCAGAGAACGCCAAAAATAATTGACAAATTCCTCTACCTCTTTTTCGCTCATTCCTAATTTGCCAGCAGCAATCATTTGGCGTTCCGCTTGTTTGCGCCATTCTAAGGAAAGGCGGTAATCTTTGGGATACAGCAAAATTAAGTTATCCAACTGCTCCCACAGTGGTAGATAGTCGTTGAGTTTGCTATTCATCTCACGGGCAAACGCCTTATCCTCATCTGTGAGAATTGGCGGCGGTGGGGTGTCAAATGTAGCAGGGTCAATTGGTCGCACACCCACAAACCAACCTTCAAACAAGACAATATCCACATTCTCTACAATTTCCGGAGTCGTTCTATCACCAGCACCCCCGTGGAGAGATTTATCAAAGCGGGGAACTGCTACTGGACTTTTGCACTGGCGAATGTGGTTAAGTACAGTTAAACCCAGTTCTACATCGTGTGTTCCTGGGGGACCACGCCAAATGAAGCGCGGGTCTTTTTGTTTTAATGCCAAGCGCTCATTATACGTTTTATACAAGTCATCCAAAGATAGACTGAGGGTGTGGTATCCCAACTGCTTGAGAATTAAGCAGAGATTGCCGCACAGTGTCGTTTTGCCGGTGCCTTGTCCTCCTAAAATACCTTGTATGAAGGGACGCCCCAACTGTTGGCGATAAGATGCAAGTTGTCTTGCCAAAGATAGCCACAAATCATTATTAGTCATTGGTCATTAGTCATTAGTGAGTCCAGTGCTGTTCGCGAAGCGTGCCCGAAGGGCTTAGGAGGGTTTCCCGACCTAGGCAACTGGCGAACCCGTAAGGGTCATTGGTCATTAGTCACAAATTATTCTCCCCTGCTCCCCCTCATCCCCCTCATCTGTGTTCAAGAACCAAGCTTGAACGCTTCCAAAAACAAGCTGTAGGTCACACCAACTTTGAGGATATTGAGACATTCTACCCAAAGCGCTTGTCGCTCTCGTATGCTACGACCATAAAATATTCGGCTGCCGAATTCTGTCAACACCACTAACGTCGCAGCGACAAAAATGTCCCATTCAGCAGTTTGTCCAGCTGTGGTAGCAACTGCGCTTCCAAGAAAAAAACCGAACAAAAAACTGATTATCAGAAGCGAAAACCGCCGCCAAGGATTAAAAAACCATAGCCTTAAGCGCAACGCAATGGTGTTGAATAGGTTGTTTAGACGTGTGTTTTGCATGAATGGGACTTCCGAAATGATTAGGGGTGTGTGGGAGTTGAGGCGCAGCGCCCTGCGCTTGTACGTTGGAGGAACTCTCCTACCCGATTTGAAGGAAAAGTTAAAAAATCATGAAATATCCCTGTATAGAGGATATCGGTCTAGCGTAAGCTTGTTTAAATAGTATTGTGGGTATAAGCAGGAATTTTCAGCAACAATATAAAATATATACTTTTCTTCATTACGAGCAGCAGCATAGCTGTTTTGCTCAAACAGCTATACATGATATATTTCACGCACTAGCTCCCAAAGAGCCTTTGGTGGACAACTTTCTTGTTGCTCTTACCAGAACAAAGCTGCGACTTGGTCTAGCCCAAACAATAAATACTTATTAGTAATATATATTACCATGAAACCGTCAGTGTATGAGTACACTGTTCTGGTAGCTTATTCATTGGGACTGCTTTTTCTACCAATGGGATGCCGTCAGACGAGTGTATCCTTTGACTCAACAGAACTAGAAACATCTTCTCTACCGCCTGCTCAGACACACCAAGAACAGAGCACGGCGTCATCCGTCTCCACTGTCTCCAATTCAATACCTACACCAAAAAGTCAACCAGTAGAAAGCAGCAGTGGGGACAACAATAGCGTTATCACATATCGTCAGGGTTCAGGTGGGAAAGCAGTGAATCAAGGAACTTTACGGATGAGCAACCAAACCAATCAACCGGTGCGCCTTGCCTTACTGTCGCGGCGCTCTTTAAGCAAAGGTTCCTCTGGACAAACCAAAGATGCCGTCCCAGCACATTGGGATTTTGCTCCTAAAGAAGGTCATGACAAGGGGCTGATTCTCGCTTTGCCTAATGGTAAGCTAGAACTGGAGAAGGGAGATATTTTAGTTGCCTTTGCACAGGATGGTTCCCGCCGCTACTGGGGTCCATATGTTGTTGGGGAAACTTCCTCTCCTAGTTGGAATTCCCAAAACAAAGAATGGCAACTCATCCTTAGTCATTAGTTTTTAGTCATTAGTTATTAGTCATAACTTTACAGTCTTTGCTTGATTTGCAACAGCAGGAACTAAGAAGCTGAGCTAAAGTCATCTTGATTAATTTAGTATTGAGACTATTGACTTTTGTACTCTTGACTAATAAATCATAACTAGCAAAGATGTACAGACGCGCCATGGCGCTACAATGACTGATGACTAATCACTAATGACTAATCACGCTTTTGATCGATGGTTTAACAATATAGGCAAGCGTCCAGCCCTCGCTGTGACTCTGTCGGCTTTATGGTTACTTTTGATAAGTGGGGTTGCTTTCTTTTGGCATTTGGGCAGTCTCGGCTTAATTGATGAGACAGAGCCACTGTTTGCCGAAGCCTCGCGGCAAATGTTAGTTACAGGTGATTGGATCACTCCGTTCTTCAATGGCGAAACTCGTTTCGATAAACCTGCTTTAATTTACTGGTGTCAGGCGATCGCCTACTCAATTTTTGGAGTCAATGAATGGGCGGTACGTTTGCCTTCGGCGCTTGCTGCACTCGGATTGATAAGTTTGGCATTATACACTATACAGTGGTATTTGGCAAGAGAAGACTACCTTGAGCAAAAAGTTCGCCCGACTCGCCGCTGGTTAACCGCTGCTTTGGGAGCGGCTATCATGGCACTCAATCCAGAAATGATTGTCTGGGGGAGAGCGGGTGTTTCAGATATGCTGCTGGTTGGGTGCATGGACTCAGCGTTGTTGTGCTTTTTTCTCGGGTATGCCCAACCCTCAAAATCAGAAGTGAAAGCACGGTGGTATTTAGCTTTTTATATCCTGATTGCTGGTGCGATTTTAACCAAAGGACCAGTAGGAATTGTCTTACCTGGGCTGATTATCGGCATATTTTTGCTTTATATGGGAAACGCAAAAGAAGTTTTGCGGGAAATGCGTCCCCTGACAGGTTTGCTCATTACCCTATGCTTATCATTACCTTGGTATGTGTTGGTCATTTGGCGCAATGGCGAAAATTATATTAACTCGTTTTTTGGGTATCACAATGTTGAACGATTTACAAGCGTAGTCAATCGCCACTCAGCTCCTTGGTATTTTTACTTTTTTGTAGTGTTGGTGGGCTTTGCACCATATTCGGTGTACTTGCCTTTGGCAATGGCAAGGCTGAAGTTTTGGCAGCGAAACTACTGGCGATCGCAAGAACGCTCTAGCCAACTTGGTTTATTTGCCTTTTTCTGGTTTATTACTATCTTTGGCTTTTTCACCATTGCTGTAACCAAACTCCCAAGCTACGTATTGCCCTTAATGCCAGCAGCAGCTATTTTGGTAGCACTGCTGTGGAGCGACATCATTAAAGACAAGCGGAGCTTCTCCTTTGGAGACGCTAGCGCGAACGTTGACACGGGAACATTTCCTCTCTCCACGTCTTCCCGAATTCCGCTCCTCATAACAGGCTGGGTGAATGTAGCGTTTTTATCAGCACTGGCGGTGGCAATGTTTTACGTTCCTCAGTTAATAAAAGATCCGGCTGCACCCAACTTCCACAAATTGTTTGAACAGTCAGGTTTAACTGTATTGGGAGGTGTGCTTTGGCTGCTTTGTGCTGTTGTGCTGGCGGTTCTACTTGTGCGTCGTCGTTACCAGCCTGTGTTAATGGTGAATGTGTTGGGGTTTGCGGCGTTTATGGTTTTTGTCCTCACACCTTGTTTGTTTTTGATCGATCAGGAACGCCAGCTACCTTTACGGGAATTGTCTGCGATCGCCGTGCAAGCACAAAAACCCAGTGAAGAACTGGTTATGGTGGGCTTCAAAAAGCCTACAGTAGTTTTTTATACTCGTCGTCCGGTCACTTATGTGAAAGTGTCTTCGGTTGCTGGAAAATATATTCAAGACAAAGCCGCAAAGAAAGCACAGCCTGCCTCAGTGCTGGTTCTTGCTCAGCCGAAAAAGTTTCCTGATATGGGCTTAAAGCGTAGCGATTATGAAAATTTAGGCACCAGTGGTGCTTATGAACTGATTCGAGTTCCTTTTAAAAATCCGTCAACCCCTTCTTCGTAATTACTTATCCGGCGTTGCTGATTCTAAGTATGAATTTAGGTTCGCGCAAAGTCGCAAAGGCGCAAAGATAAGGGTTTTGAAAATTAAAGGAAGAAAATTTCATACCTCAATTCAGTAACGCCTTTTTTTAAATTTTGAATGAGGGAATTTGAGCGCAGCGAGGATCATGAGTCAGCCTTTAAAGCTTTATTAACCTCGTTGAGCAAGTCCTCCATTGATATAGAACGGGGTAAAATTTGCGAGGCAATATTACCAACCACAGCTTCTATCGACTCCAATTTTTCATCTGTGCCCTTTGGCGAAATGTCAGGTTGTTCATTTTCACCCTCATAAGGATTTAATCGTTGGTCGAGGAGCAAAACTGGTGGTAAGTTAAAAGGCAGCTGTCCTAACGTTTTCAGGGCTGAGTACACTTCTTTTGGGATGGGAGAGTCTCCCAAGCAAATCAGCAGTAAGTCAACACTTTGATGGCGAATTTGCTGTAGCAGTTCTGCCCAAGACCGACTCATCGATGCTTTCAAGCCTGCTGTTTGCAGGTACTGAATCAAAGCTTGGAACCACTCAGAACCACGAGAAATCATCAAGGGACACAAACCATTCTCCCCAGCAACGTGCCTACTCCATGAGGAGTTTTTTTCTGTCCGATAACTACTCACCTGCTTGTGTCTTACCTCTGGTAAATCCGGCAGAATCGCTAAATCTACCACTAAGATGCTGGGTGGGCAGCATGCACCAGATGCAATTTGCAAAACTGACAATAAAGCTTCTGTTTTCCCAGCATTATGAAACTTATCTGCGCCTAATGGCGTTAAGCAAGGGAACACAGAGAGCTTTGGCATCGCAGAAGCAGTTTGTGTCGTTGAGACATTACAAGTCACAAGTGGCAGATCTGCCAAACGGGGGTGTTGACTGAGTTGTTTTAGTAAAGCTTCGGCTGCTGGCATTTCTGTATCGAGCAAAACGACATCAAACTGCCAAACGCGAGCCAGCAGTTCTGCCTGATCGAGATCATCCACTTCTATGACTCGGTGCTGTTGAAGTAACGGTTGTGATGTCAGAGGTTCACACTCAGCATTGACCAACCTCAAAATTTTCAGTGGTGTGTTATTGCGGTGAATTTCTCCATTATCTGATTTTTGCTGTTTTGCTTCTGGTGGAGCACACAGACTTTCTACCAGCGGTGTTAAGACCTGATGCTGTACTGGTAAGCTCAAGAAACCATCTGCTCGGTTGGCAAATGCTTGCTCTTTTTCAGCTCCTGTTGCTGTCACAATCACGGGAATGTGACGAGTTGCGCCATCGGATTTGAGTAAGGTTAGGACATCCCAACCCGACAGCAAAGGAAGCAAGGGATTAAGGAAGATAGCTTTGGGTTGCAAGCGCCGAGCTTTTTCTACTGCTTCACATCCTGAGCGAGCAATCACGACCCGATAACCCAAACCTGTCAATTGTTCGGTCAAATCTTCAATATACCGAGCAACTGCCTCCACTACCAGCACTAGCGATTTAGAAGATGTCGGGTGAAGCGGTGATGACGGGGTGTAGACGACGGGAGGGCGGCGGCTTCCCTTAGATTTAGAACGAGTTTCCCGTACACCCTCAGGGGACTTGCCTAAGGGTTGGGTTGGGTTGGAGTGAGGGGGCGAAAAAGAATTTCTTCCTATCTCCTCATCTCCCAATCGCCCCACTTCTTTAGGAGGACTGGGGGGTAGGAGTAGTGTAAACTGGCTACCCTTACCTTCACGCGATAAGAAGCTGACATCGCCACCGTGGAGACGAGCCAAAGCTCTAGTTAATACAAGCCCTAAACCTGTTCCTTCATGCTGGCGGGTGAGGGGATTTTCCAGTTGTTGGAATTTCTGAAAAATTAAATGCTGCTGGTGTTCGGCAATACCAATGCCTGTATCCCAAACCGTAAAGGCAATCCAACCTTCCCAACGACTGACCCGCAGCCCGATTTCACCACCTGTTTCAGTAAATTTGAAGGCATTAGAAAGCAGGTGTACCAGCATCTGGCGCATCCGCAAGTCATCCGCCATAATCTGGTCTAAGCCAGGTTCAATTGAGAGGCTAAATTGGTGTTCTTCTGCAGGCGTACCTTGAGCTTGGGATTTTAATGAAGCTCTGGTACTTTGAGTATGAATCGCCTTTGCCTCAGAGACAGCGCGATCGCACACAGCTTGAATGTTGACGTTGGTGAGCGTCAACTCCATTTGTCCCGTCTCCATACGGGTCAAATCCAAAATATCATTGACCACACTCATTAGGTGGCGTCCACTTTGATGAATCAGTCCTGCATAACGAGCTTGACGCTCGTTTAATTCTCCCAATTGCTGATCCACCAGTAACCGTGATAATCCCAAAACGGCAGTTAGAGGAGTTTTGAGTTCATGACTGATACAAGCTAAAAACTCATCCTTTAACCGATTAAGTTGAATTAAATCAGCATTTTTCGCGGCTAGTTCTTTACAAAGCTGCTGCTGTTCAGTGACATCCGTCGCTAGCATCAGCCACAAATCACTACTGAGTGCTGAATTTTGAGTGGACAGTGTTTTAAAATCAGTACTCAGGGCTTTTAAATCAGGGCTGTCTAAGGGAATTTTGGCAAACTGCCAAACTCGCTCCTGACCATTTTGCACTTCTACTACACAAGTACAAGTCCCTAACTGACTATCCAAAAAGCAGCGATTTAATCCTGGTTCCTCTAAAGACTGTTCTTGCACCCCAGGAGTGCGAGGAGTCGCCAATGTTGATCGAGGTGACACACCTTTTTGAGGCATGACTTCGTTCATAGCTGACAAAGAATTTTCTTCACCAAAATGCTCATTGCTGCCAAAGGAATAAACTTTGGTTGGCGTTTGAGTCGCATATTCTAATTTCTTGGCTGGAGCATTTGCCAAAATCGCTTCTACCTGTCGCTTGACTCCTTCTGGATCTTTCAATGCTCCCAATTGTTGCCACCAAGCCGGATTTTGCGTTACCACTTCGCCATTGCTTGTTTGTAACATTAATGGCCAAGGCAATCGTTCTAATAATTCCACCAGTGGCTTACATTCTCGTCTTTGCTGAGGTGCGTAACTCCTGCTATTAGTATTTTTGGCTTCATGTGCTTCAGTGCTATTACTGAAAATTTTTGCACAAGACTTGTGAAGCGTTTTCCTTGAAGTGCGCTTAGTCCCCTTAGAAGTCTCAGTTTCCAATTTTTGCTCTCTCAAAAACCCCAACAGACGCGAGGTATCCACAAGCCCCAAAAATTTGCCATTTGAGTCAATCAATGCCCAATCTAAATTCGTGTTTCCCTGGGTCTTTTGAAAACGCAAAAACGAACTAAATTGCTCCACATTGAAAGAAGCTGGTATTGTCTGTATAGGTTCAATGAGACCTTGACCCAGTGTGGAGAGGGGTTGCTGTAAGTCTGAAAACTTAGAACGACCTTCGCCTTGTGCTGTCAGTAATTCTGGTAATAAACGGGCAGAGTAAATTAATCCTAACAGGCATTTTTGCTTATCCAAGACTGCCAGGCGATCGCACTGCTGTTGTTGAAAAATCTCCAGCACAACTGCCACAGTAGTCGTTTCTACGCAGTTGGGTACGGTTGCTATAAATTCATATAACGGGTACTTTAGCATTGACATATGGCGATGAGGTCGTCCTTCTTACGCGGTTTACTTCCGGCACCACCAGCTAACTGCTTATTAAGCTTTCGGTGTTTGGGTATGAAGCTATATCCTCTAAGAAGACTGAGTCTAACATTTTTGTCATAAATTGAACGCCTTTGAGACAAAGAGCTTCTTTGTTCCTGACAAATTCTTTGTCAGCAAGAGTGGTTAAAGTAGGGCATTTCCCTTTGCCCCTAGCAGTTTGGAGCAATGCCCAAACTTTTAGGGGCCACCAATCTTTGAATAAGCTCTTCTAAGAAAGCGGAAAAGCCGCCCTTCAGGTATTACGGGCGTCAACACCAGTGTTAACAAGAGTGTTGAAACTTATAATCGATAGCGACAGCTACAACAATTATGGATCCAAAAATTCGCTCTAGAACCTTTAGGAATTATAATGATTTATAATGCGACAATCATTTATCTTTGTTTAAGTATCTTATTGAGGAGCAAAGTAAGGAAATCTGTATTTAGATAGATATGAAGCAAGCAAATCACGAACTAACTACAGCTAGCACAGTGAGTTAGGGTGACAAATGTCTTCTTCCATCTCACCTATAGCACTAACTCCAACCAGTTAGTTCTTTTCTGGGCATTACTTGGAAGGGAGCGAAAGTGGAGTTTACGACTAAGTCATCCTCATTTCCCTTTCTGAGCCGGAACGCCTCCTCAACCACCCACTAAATTTTACAACTTTGTAGCAACAGGTTGTTAATTATTTCCCACTATTTGTTGACAAAGAGCAAGTTTTTTGGGTAGTAAAGAGCGCGAAGAATGCTCCGCACTTGTTATCTACTCTGGAAACCTTTGCTCTTGTCATAACCTTTGAAAAGTTTTGGTAGGGTGAGCAACTAGATGTATCAAAACAAATGTTATTACCCATAGATATGTCCCAGCAATATTGTAGACCATTTTGGGCTACTCAAGCTGATTTTACTATCGAACAAAGGTTACTCGGGTGGATGTGCTCAGTGAGTGATGTCACTCTTGCCGGGCTTTGCCAGTTTTGGGAGGTAGCCACCACAAGTACCAATCTTTCAGTATTTGCTCAATTGGCTGCAAAAAAATCTAAATAAAGTATTAAGCTTTAATTGTTCTTATGCTGTTAAATGGCACAAGCTAGAATCCCACCAGTTTTTTCAACAAATGACGACGAGAGCCGAACAACAGGCATTGTTGCAACAACTCAAATCAGACTACCGTCAAATTCTCATAAATTACTTTATCACCACAGACAAAACACTGAAAGAGAAAATTGATAAATTTATCCATGCAGTATTTTATGGTAATATTCCTGTGCCCCAAATCATCGAAATTCACATGGAACTTATTGACGAGTTTTCCCAGCAGCTAAAATTGGAAGGACGAAGCGATGAAGCCTTACTTGATTACCGTCTGACATTGATTGATATACTAGCTCACTTATGTGAACTTTATCGTTGTTCGATTCCTAAATAGAATAACGTAAATCAAAGTTCAGCCGCCCTTGTTGGTGGAAGTCGCCCTTTGAATTCAGGAAGAAGATAGCATCTAGCTCGTGTCTTTACTTATAGCCTGTACCTTTTATGAATCAACCAAGAAAGACCTATGTTCTCAAGCTTTATGTAGCAGGGAACACTGCAAACTCAGTACGGGCATTAAAAATACTCAAAAACATTTTAGAACAAGAGTTTCAAGGCGTTTATGCTTTGAAAGTTATTGATGTACTGAAAAGCCCACAACTGGCAGAAGAAGATAAGATATTAGCAACACCGACATTATCTAAAATTTTGCCTCCACCCGTTCGGAAAATTATTGGAGACCTTTCAGATAGAGAAAGAGTGTTAATTGGATTGGATTTGCTTTATGAAGAACTGAGTGAAGATCAGCAAGAACAATTTGAAGAGTAGACTATATAACAAAACAATACTGACGACAGAAACGATATAGTTTATTAATAAAACAACTGGGTTTCATCCCGATTTGTAAGCGTTAGCAATGAATGATAAAGAAACTTTAGAGCAAAATAAAACACCGACATATACAGGTGTAGAAAAAATTCGGACAATGATAGAGGGCTTTGACGATATTAGTCATGGAGGGTTACCTGTAGGAAGAACGACTTTATTCAGCGGCACATCTGGAACGGGCAAAACTTTATTTTCTCTGCAATTTCTTTACAACGGTATTACCTACTTTGATGAGCCAGGAGTCTTTGTTACATTTGAAGAATCTCCCAGTGATATTATAAAAAATGCTGGTATTTTTGGTTGGGATTTACCGCGCTTGATTAGTGAAGGAAAATTATTTATACTCGATGCTTCTCCAGATCCAGAGGGGCAAGATGTCGTGGGTAACTTTGACCTTTCTGCCCTGATTGAGCGCCTGCAATATGCTATTCGTAAGTATAAGGCAAAACGTGTTTCTATTGACTCAGTCACAGCAGTCTTTCAACAGTATGAAGCTGGAGGAGTGGTGCGGCGAGAAATATTTCGTCTGGTAGCGCGTCTCAAACAACTAGGTGTTACCACGATTATAACCACAGAACGCACGGAAGAGTACGGACCTGTTGCCTGTTATGGGGTAGAAGAATTTGTTTCCGATAATGTGGCGATCGTCCGTAATGTTTTAGAAGGAGAACGTCGCCGTCGCACAATTGAAATACTCAAACTGCGCGGTACAACACACATGAAGGGTGAATATCCTTTTACAATTACCAATCAAGGGATTAACATTTTTCCATTGGGAGCGATGCGCTTAACTCAACGGTCTTCAAATGTCAGGGTCTCTTCTGGCGTGAAAACCTTAGATCAAATGTGCGGCGGTGGTTTCTTTAAAGATTCGATTATTTTAGCAACAGGAGCAACTGGTACAGGGAAAACTCTATTGGTTAGTAAGTTTCTGCAAACTGGTTGTTTCCACAGCGAAAGGTCGATATTATTTGCCTATGAGGAATCACGGGCTCAACTATCTCGCAACGCTTCCTCTTGGGGAATTGATTTTGAGGATTTAGAACGCCAAGGTTTGCTAAAAATAATTTGTACATATCCGGAATCAACTGGTTTGGAAGACCACCTACAAATTATTAAGTCAGAAATTGCTGAATTTAAACCATCTCGTATTGCTATTGACTCTCTTAGCGCGCTAGCAAGAGGTGTAAGCAATAATGCATTCCGGCAATTTGTCATCGGTGTTACGGGTTACGCCAAGCAAGAAGAAATTACAGGCTTTTTTACCAACACAACCGACCAATTTATGGGGTCGCATTCGATTACAGACTCCCATATTTCTACGATTACTGACACAATTTTGATGTTACAGTATGTAGAAATTCGTGGGGAAATGTCGCGGGCGATCAACGTATTTAAAATGCGCGGTTCATGGCATGACAAGGGGATCCGCGAGTATAATATTACGGCTGATGGTCCCGAAATTAAAGATTCTTTCCGCAACTATGAACGGATTGTCAGTGGTGCTCCTACCCGCGTTACTATCGATGAGAAGGCGGAACTGTCTCGCATTGTCAAGGGATTTCAAGACAAACAGAGTTCCGATTCCTAAACTTGGCATCGTGATATATTCTCTGGTGAGAAAACGGTTTCTGCCGCTTTATTTTCGTGTGAGGGGATGCGGTGAAAGGACAGCTAATATTCAGTAGCTTGTTACCTGGTGTAACAGCAGCAGTGTTAACAACTCAGCCTGCTTGGGCTGAGACTGTCAAAGTAACTGGAGTCAGGCTTGCTGCCTCACCCAGTGCCTTGACTTCTACCTACGAGGAAACCTCGGCAGCACTGAACATCAACACTCAGCAGCTGGTTCCTACTGTTGACAACAGTTTTCCAGCGCCAACCCTATCTGCTGTTGGTGTTATGGCAGCTCGTCTAAATTCTGTGGGTAGTAGCAGTGTCGGGGTCGTACTGACTGGAAAAACTGGTGTGCCGATAAAAAAAGTGGCGGGTAAGGTTCAAGGTGTGCTTTTAAGCTTGAAGCCTAACTCAAAGCAAAGCCAGTTGATAAATAAGATTCGTTCTGCTACTACCACGCAAAAACAGAATCAGCCAACAATTGCTGCTCAGGAATCAGAAAATACAATTGTTCCTAATTATACTATCTCAAGCGCCGCTTCCTCTGTCCAACAAAATACGCCTGCTTCTTCTGGGCAGCCTGCTACACAAAAGAAAAATCCTGATTCTGGGTTAGCAAAAGTGTCAGCAACTTCAACACGCAGCACAGTAGAAGTAGCGAAGCTATTGGAGCAGGTGGAGTTATGCCCGCAACTACAGGGGAAAGGTAAAGGTAAGGTTGGTCGTTCGGCTTCTGTGCTCCTTAGGTCGTCTACCTGTGGGCAACAAAATGCCACGAGAAATCAGGTAGCTCAAGCAGGTTCCTCCACTCCTGCGCCAACGACTCCTGCGCCAACGACTCCTGCACCAACGACTCCTGCGCCAGCAGGTTCCGTGCCAACCCCTGATTACCTCAGAGCCAACCCAAATTCCTTACAGTTTCCTACCAAACCAGAAGAAGTGAGGATTCAGGGAACTCAGCCGATTACTTTGGCACAGGCTCTGGAGCTAGCACGGCAAAACAATCGAGATTTACAGGTAGCGTTACTGACTGTAGAACGCAATCGATCTGCCGTACGGCAGCAGCAAGCTGCTTTGTTACCTAATGCCAGTCTTAGTACTAGCCTAACTCGTAGTGGACCAGCTTTCTCAAATCAACAAACACAGAATTTCCTAGGCCAAACTCAAGATGTATCCTCTACGACAAATTTCTCTGGTACCGCGCAACTGAATTATAATCTCTACACCTCTGGACAAAGGACAGCCAGTATCCGACAAGCTGAGGAACAGCTGCGTTCGGCTGAGTTGGATGTTGAACGTCAATCTGAGGAGATCCGCCTAAATGTCACCAGTCAATACTACGACCTGCAACAAGCAGATGAACAAGTACGTATTGCCCAGTCTGCTGTGACAAATGCTCAAGCGAGTTTGCGGGATGCACAAGCTTTGGAAAGAGCTGGTGTGAGTACTCGGTTCAATGTTCTACAGGCTCAGGTTCAATTAGCAAATTTCCAACAACAGCTGGTAAATGCAATCTCACAGCAGCGAATTAACCGTCGTCGATTAGCGCAAACGTTGAGTTTGCCGCAGTCGATTGATGTAACTACGGCAGATCCAGTGAGATTAGCAGGTCTATGGAATATTCCGCTCGAACAAACTATTGTCTTAGCTTTTCAAAACCGTCCGGAACTGCAACAGCAACTGATCCAACGCAACATTTTTGAGCAACAGCGACGGCAGGCGCTTGGGCAACTAGGTCCTCAAGTGAGTTTGGTTGGCAACTACCGGGTGCAGGATCAGTTTGACGATAGTAGCAGCACTACTGATAACTATTCGTTGGGAGTCCAAGCCAACCTGCTTTTGTTCGATGGAGGAGCAGCAAGAGCTGCAGCAGATCAAGCCAGAACTAATATTCGGATTGCTGAAAATCAATTTGGCAACCAGCGCAACCAAATCCGCTTTGATGTAGAACAAGCCTATTCTCAATTGCAATCTAACTTAGAGAATGTTCAAACTGCAAATGCTGCTGTCGAACAATCTAGAGAAGCTCTGCGTTTAGCGCGTTTGCGATTCCAAGCAGGTGTAGGCACTCAAACTGAAGTCATTGACGCGGAAAATGCCTTGACAAATTCTGAAGGTCAGCGAGTCCAGGCAATCTTAAATTACAACCGCGCTCTGGCTACTTTACAACGAAATGTCACCTCAAGGGGATTACCCTAAATTAGTCATTAATCATTATTCATTCATACCGGATGATGGATCATAAACTGTAGACTTTCATCTTATTTTGGAAAGTACTCTGCTCCTGATCGATATCATCGCAGAGTACTAACCCAAGTTGCTAGTTATCGATGTCATGAGGGGATTACAGCAGTTTTCACGTATTTGAACCACACTGTAAGGGCACAGCAATGCTGTGCCCCTACGCCAAATGTGGTCTATTTAGCTGAAAATAGCTGTAAAATCCTACTCTACCCTACTCTCCCTTGTACACGCCCTCTGGGCGTGTACGGGAAGCCCAAGGGGCTTTACGGGAAGCCTCACGCGCAAAGTCTCGCGTGAGGGATATCTGTCTAGATGGAGCGACCCGTTCGGAGGCTAAAGCCATCTGGCTCTCACGCTCCCGTACTTTTCTTGTAGTTTTTACATTTATCAGCAGATTGTTGATTCTATCAATCAAAATTGGAATATCCTAGCATAGAGATATACTTCAAGGGCTAAATAGAACACAAACTGATGACGGAAGTTACGGCAAAAGAAATTGCACAGTTTCGCTCTCAAGTTGCAGATGACTTCACAGCTATGGAAGCACTCGACATCATTGAGGAATGTGACGGAGATTTAGAAGATGCAACAATGACTTTAGCGATTCGGGCAGGACAAGAACCAGAAATAGCGAATTCAGAGTGGTTGGATGCTTTAGCTCGAAGATGGCGTGCCGTCATTTGTCAAGAAGAATTTCGGGATGATTTGCTTAACGGTTCAGTTAAGGGGATGATGGAACACCTCAAGACAATGCCGACGTTTCCTAATATGTTAGCAACGCCAGTTTTAATATATGTTTTAAAGAAAGGTGTAAATAATTTTTGCGAACCTCTTGACTTAGTACAATAATATACTTGGACACCAACCTCTTAGGCAGATAGTGCTCACCCAAACCCTTACATCTAGCTAAAAAAGTCAGCAGGAATCCTTTGTATTAATAAAGAATCAAAAAATAAAGATGTAAAGGAAAATTAACACTATGGGCTTTTTGCTGATAATCTGGATTTGATGAGCGCAATTTGATTTGACATTTATTTGAGATTTATAAGAGCGTAACCCTTATCAGAACTCAGTTTTAACATTGATGAATTACCTTGTTGCCGTTTTACAAGACCGCATCCAAGCAGAAGCTGCTTACGTAGCCTTAGAGAAAGAAGGCATAGAAGCTACAATATTAGGTAGAGGTTATAAAAGTGCTGATGAGTTTGGCTTGATTGACCCTAACGAGCAAGCAAAGAAGCAAGCGCAGCTTATGGCTTTTTGGTTGGTGCCGTTTGGATTTTTCGGTGGAGTGACTTTTAACTTGATCACTCGTTTGGATACTTTTCCTTGGGCAGGTCAAATTGGGAATGCCATTATTGGCGGAGTGTTGGGCGCTGGTGCTGGCGCTATGGGTAGTGTATTTGCTGGTGGTGGAGTCGGTTTAGTGCTTGGAAGTGGTGACGCTTTACCTTACCGCAACCGCTTAAATGCTGGTAAATACTTGGTTGTCGTTCAAGGTTCTGAAAGTCTTACCCGTCAAGCAACTAGCCTGTTGCGTCAATTTAAGCCAGAAAATCTTCAAGGTTACGCTGATACAACTATTCGTTAGTCTATGGTTAGTGGTTAGTAGATAGTAGGTAGTGGGTAGTATTTTTTTACAACTAACATAACAACTGACAAGTAACAAATGTACAGACGTGACAAGTAACAAATGTAGAGACGCGCCATGGCGAGCCAGTGCTGCAGGAGGGTTTCCCGAACTCACAGCGACTGGCGTCGCGTCTCTACAACTAACGACTCATAACTCATAACTACTACATAGAATGCTGCCACGGGAAGAACTTTTAAAAAGTGTTGAAAATCGAGATAGTATCGCTCATGTGATTGACCAGGCTGAACAAGCCATCAAAACTTGGGAAGTTGTTTTGACTGATTTTCTGTCTCCTCCAGAGTTGGTGGAAATTCAGCAGGTGTTCAGTCGTCTGACTGAGGTGGAATTTGTGGTGTGGGGTGGGTATCCCCAGGCAGAACGTAAAAGAATCGCGATCGCCCGTTCCGAAATGCCTCTGGATCAATCTCAAGTCGCCGTCACCGCCTTAGACATAGCTGGCAATTTCCTGTTTGATACCGCGACTCACCGCGACTTCTTGGGCGCAATGTTGGGAAGTGGTATTGTCCGCGAAAAGACGGGGGATATTATTGTACTGGGTGAACGAGGGGCGCAGGCAATTGTCGTGCCGGAGTTGGCGGACTTTTTAGAGATGAATCTCAAGCAGGTGCGATCGGTTCCCGTGAAAACCCAGCGCATAGATTTAAGCGAGTTGAAGGTGCGCGAACCGAAGAAAAAAGAATTAACCACAGTGGAAGCTTCTTTACGGTTGGATGCGATCGCCTCTGCTGGTTTTGGGATGTCTCGCAGCAAAATGGTTGAGTTAATTGATGGCGGTGATGTTCGCGTCAACTGGAAGGAAATTACTCAAGCAAGTTCTCAAGTGAAAACAGGCGACTTAATCGCTATTCGTGGTAAAGGACGTTTAGAAGTTGGAGAAATCGCCGTTACTAAAAAAGACCGCTACCGCGTGCAGTTAACCAGGTATGTGTAAAAATAAAAAAGATTGAATTTATCTTTTTTATTTTGGCTTTTTACTGTTCTCATCTCACGACTTCCTAACAGAAATTCAAAATTAATAGGCGCTATATCTTAAATTGTTTTTGCCTTAAATTGCTTTTCCAAAATACTGAGCAGAGTTTTGCGGGGTACAAACGGGGATAACTTGGTGATGAGGTGAGTGCTTAAGCCACCAATAACAACAATAGAATCTCCCCTTTCTAAAGCTTTTAAGGATTCGCGTACCACATCTTTTGAAGTCGATATCTTATTGGTTCTAGCTGCAAGGGCTGGCGGGAAATTAGCTTCTGTAAAGAAGTTTGTCTCAACTGGTCCTGGGCAAGTCACTAGAACGCGTACGCCATATTGACGATTTTCTGCCCACAATGCCTGACTAAAACTGACAATAAACGCTTTGCTGGCAGCATAAACAGAAATGTAAGGCATTGGTTGAAATGCGGTGAGCGAGGATACATTAATTATGCTTCCAGAACGACGTTGCCGCATTTCATGCAAAAATTTATGAGTTAAATCTACTAATGCCAGAATGTTTAATTGCACTATTTTGACTTGCCGTTCTCCGTCGCTTTCAGCAAAATCGCCATAGCAGGCAAAACCAGCATTATTAATTAACAAATCAATTGTTAATCCCTTTGATTTGACAGCATCAAATACAGCATCACTAGCACCAATTTCTGTGAGGTCTTTAACAACTGTATCTACTTGAATTTTATATTTTTCTTGCAAATGTTTTGCTAGCTCGTTCAATTTTTCTTCTGAACGAGCAACTAAAACAAGATTTGTATTGCGTGCGGCTAGTTCCTCTGCAAAGGCTTTACCTATACCACTAGAGGCACCAGTAATTAAAGCAGTTGACATTCTACCTACTACGATAATTTTTCAACTTTTTCAACTATTGCATAGATTGTAACAATCCTTTTAAAGACTTTCCCCTATTAAAAGTAATATATCAAGCTGTTTATTTTCATCTGCGTTTGGGCATATTACATATCAGTGAAGCTTTATACTATCTTTTGATGAATTTTTTTCAAAATCTGCCCTTTAATCTCCTGCTAAGAAAACCCCAAAATAATTCTGGAATTGACCCGTTGCTAAAAAGTCAACAGCCAGTCGTGCTAAAGCCTTCAGCACCGGGAGCATCCCGACCTAAAACCCTTACCGAAATAGAAAAAGAAATCGAAGCTCAAGCACAGGTTCACCGTACCTACTCGTATAAGCCAGGTGTAAAAAAACAAAAGCGTCTCTTGAGTAGAATGTTCTGGACAGCAATTCTACTTGGCGTTCCTATTGGTGTCGTTTGGGTGACAAACTTACCTTACCCGGTCATCCGTCGTCCTGTGGCGCGGAATGCTCCCATTTTACTGCTACCCAGCTACATAAGCATGGAGAATAACTATCGGCAAGCGATCGCAACAGTTGAACAAGCCCAACAACTGATTGAAAAAGCCAGCAGTCCAGCCGATTTGGAACGAGGGGAGGTGAAGGTCAAACAGGCACAAAAAAATCTTGATGCCTTACCAATTTGGTTTATTAATGAGTGGTCAGAATACAATTATTGGTGGTACGATTCGGGGTTGAGCATTTACGGATTTAATGCAGCCCGAACCAAGATTGGGCAGCTAGAAGCTCAAGTATTTCAAGAAAAGAATGCTCAGACATTGCTCACCGACAGTGAACACACGCTTAACAAAGCTAAACAGCAGTATCAACAAGCATCAACATCTATTGACAAAAAAGCAGCAATTGTTTCTTGGCATTCAGCACTCGATAATTTAGAACAAATTCCTGGTGAAACTTTGGCAGGAAAAACAGCGCAAAAGAAACTAGAAAGTTACCAGCAAGAGTTTAAAGACGTTGTTGGTCTTGCTGCTGGTAATGAGCGCATTAGCACCTTGATTGCAGCAGCCCAACAGTTTTCTGCTCAAGCGGCAAAAGCTGGTCAAAATCCACCTCATACAGTTATTCAGTGGCAACAAGTGGAAAACTTTTGACGTACTCCACCCCTAACCCTACGGGTATAGAGGTGGATTCTTAAGAGATTTTCACCCTTAACGGCTGCGCCAAACAGCCTCTACCCAGTCCAAAGCGAAGTTTATCCTGGCTACTTTCAAGATGTTTTCTGAGGATATTAGCAGCACCATTAATGTCAGCTCAGGCTCAACAGCTACTGCTATCAGCAAACAACAAACTTAGCCAGCTTCAGGCAAAATAAATACAGAACTCACCCCTTTCAGGCAACTTCACTAACTTAGTGTTGGCAATTGAGCTAAAGTTATGTTATAGTTGTGGGGTTGCGGACGTATAGCTCAGTTGGTTAGAGCGCTACGTTGACATCGTAGAGGTCACTGGTTCGAATCCAGTTACGTCCATTGGATCTGTAGAGTCACAAATTGATTATTATCTCAAAAAGCCAATTTAAGCAATGATCGGAGAGTAGCGAGAAGCTGATGGAAGTTGCAGGATGTCAAAGACGTGATTGTCTGATGATGGCATGGGTGAGACGACTGTCCTAGATTATCGGTGAAGACCTCCGTGCGACAAAAACCGCTATGTTGCTTTGCGTTTGGACACGCTATTTTTGTGATTTGAATCACAGAAAAACTTTTTTGTCAATATATAATTCCTAGTAGTAACCACATCGGTACTTAATCGCGGATGATGAAATTTTTAAGTTCGATTCCGGAATGACCGAAACTGACCGTGTAGTTACTTAGCGATTGATTTGAATCGAACACAAGACTTTAGCTAATTTCTATTTTTAATAAGATTTACAAAGACTACTATGAACAAGTGTGTACCCATTCAAGTTAAATTCAACGCTGTTGGCTTTGTAAAATTTAGTTTGGTTTCGCTAGCGCTATTGCTTTCGTTTGGAACCTACACTCAGGCAAATGCTCAATCGGTTCCAAAGGGAGAAGTTGAAGTTATATCGGTTCCACCACAAGAAGCATACTTTATAGAGAAGCCACAAGAAACTTCTCCTGTCAATAACTCTGATTCACACAATCGAAAGACTTTCGGTGATACCACGACCTTGGCACGTGTTTCTAACAGTACGCAAAAGATACAGGGTGTTAGGAATATTGTAAATTCTGTACCCACTAGTCGTAACTCCTCAAGTCATAGCAAGTCATATACGAATATTTCAAAACCCTAAGCTATCTAGGGCTTATTCCCTCTGCGGAACAGAGGATTACTATATCTTAAATTATTAAATTTTTAGCTAAGAACTTCCTAGGGAATTAACCCAGACGAACATCCGTACTTACTCGCCTGTTATTAGTCATTAGTCATTGCGTCCCATGGCGCGAAATTTCTGCTATCATGGATCTTTTGCCACAGGTTCCTGCAGAAGTCGTTGAGTTTGCAGATTCTTCAGGCGAGCTAGTAGTTTCTGTAAACAGGGACAGGCTGAGTAAAAAGAAGTATAAAATAGTACAGTATTAAACTAAGAGCATCAATCTCACTCCCTAGTAGTCTAAATCATAATTTTGATTTGGCAACAGCCTACAATGAAAAAACTTGCACGCTATGGCTAGGTTAGTTAAGAACAAATAGGCAAAGCACACGGGGAGACTAACGTGAGTGATGGATTTGATTACGATTTAGTGATTGTAGGCGCTGGAGTAGGCGGACATGGTGCTGCCTTACACGCTGTGAGCTGTGGTTTAAAAACAGCCATTATCGAAGCAGCAGATATGGGGGGAACCTGTGTCAACCGGGGCTGCATTCCATCTAAGGCACTGCTGGCGGCATCTGGACGTGTGCGGGAGTTAAGAGATGCCCATCACCTCAAGTCGCTAGGAATCCAACTGGGAAGTGTGGCGTTCGACCGAGAGGCGATCGCCGACCATGCAAACAATCTCGTAGCCAAAATACAAGGCGACTTGACCAACAGCCTTAAGCGTTTGGGAGTCGATATCATCCGAGGTTGGGGAAAGATAGCAGGGATTCAAAAAGTCTCTGTGACAACAGACAGCGGCGAAAAAACGATTACGGCAAAAGATATTATTCTTTCTCCCGGTTCAATACCCTTTGTTCCTCCGGGTATTGAAGTTGATGGCAAAACTGTATTTACCAGCGACCAAGGTGTCAAGCTGGAATGGCTACCAGATTGGGTAGCAATTGTTGGCAGTGGCTACATCGGCTTAGAATTCTCTGATGTTTATTCAGCTTTGGGCAGTGAAATTACGATGATAGAAGCCCTCGACCAGCTGATGCCAGGATTTGACCGCGATATTGCCAAACTTGCCGAACGGGTTCTGATAACTGGGCGCGATATTGAAACATATGTGGGGATATACGCCAAAAAAGTCATTCCTGGTTCACCCGTAGTCATTGAATTAGCTGACTTCAAAACCAAAGAAGACGTAGGCGTCATCGAGGTAGATGCTTGCCTAGTGGCGACGGGACGCATCCCGGCTACGCAAAACCTCGGTTTAGAGTCTGTGGGTGTGGAACTTGATCGGCGGAATTTTATCCCAGTGAACGACAGCATGGCTGTGCTATCAGCAGGTGAGGTGGTGCCCCATCTGTGGGCAATTGGTGATGCTAATGGCAAAATGATGCTGGCGCACGCTGCTTCTGCTCAAGGTATCATTGCAGTAGAAAATATCCGTGGGCAGCACAAAGAAGTAGACTATCACAGTATCCCCGCAGCAGCGTTCACTCATCCAGAAATCAGTTATGTGGGCATGACTGAAGCAGCAGCCAAGGAAAAAGGCAGCGCCGAGGGATTTCAAGTCGCAGTGGCAAAAAGTTACTTTAAAGGAAATTCCAAAGCCTTGGCAGAAGGTGAAGCTGACGGCATGGCAAAGGTTGTCTATCGCAAAGACACAGGCGAAGTTTTAGGCGTCCACATTTTCGGCATACACGCCTCAGATTTAATTCATGAAGCGTCAGCGGCGATCGCCAACCGTCAATCTGTCCACACCCTCGCTCATTTGGTTCACGCCCATCCAACACTTTCCGAAGTGCTGGACGAAGCATACAAACGAGCAGTTGCTAGTTAGTCATTTGTCCTGTGTATGTGACAAATGTAGAGACGTGCCATGGCACGTCTCTACAATTAATGACAGCGTGTCTCTACAACCAATGACTCTTAACTAAATTATGCAAATCCGTCGTCGTAGACCTAACCCAGCTATTGCTGTATCCACAGTGCGGTATCAAGCTGCCATCCTTGATGCCCAGCCAAACAACATTTTAGAAGAAATTGTCTGGCATAAAGAAGAAGAAGTTGACCAAATGCGGGAAAAGCTGTCTTTGCAACAGTTGCAGCGTCAGGTTCTTGAAGCACCTCCTACCCGTGATTTTGTAGCAGCTTTGCGACAAGGCAAAACAAAACCAGCTTTGATTGCTGAAGTCAAAAAAGCGTCTCCTAGTAAAGGAATTTTACGAGAAGATTTTGATCCGGTGGAGATTGCGTTAAAGTATCAAAAAGGCGGTGCAAGCTGTATTTCGGTACTTACGGATGAAAAGTTTTTTTCTGGCAGCTTTGAAAACTTAGCTCGGGTACGCGCCAAAGTAGATTTGCCCTTACTATGTAAGGATTTTGTCATATATCCCTACCAAATGTACATGGCGCGTGTTCGAGGTGCAGATGCTGTATTATTGATTGCAGCTATACTGAGTGATCAAGATTTGCAATACTTCGTCAAAATTGCTAAAACCCTGAAAATGGCGGCTTTGATTGAAGTTCATACTCTAGCAGAACTTGAGCGCGTATTAAGCATAGATGGCGTATCACTGGTGGGTATTAATAATCGTAACTTGGAAGATTTCTCAGTTGACTTACAAACGACTTGTGAACTTTTGGCAGCAAAAGGTAACCAATTGCAGGAACGGAACATTCTGGTTGTCAGCGAGTCAGGCTTACATACCCCAGAAGATTTGACTTTAGTACAACAAGCAGGAGTATCTGCCGTCCTGATTGGCGAGTCTCTGGTAAAACACCCAGATCCACAAGAAGCGATCGCCAACCTCTTTGCCCAATCTTCAGCTTCTGCATAATTCAGGCTTTAGCCAAATAATTTTTGCCTATGTAACAATTCATCTAATGACAATTAATTTCTGACTCATCCAAATCTTAAATAAACTACCAATTCATGGATCCAATTCCTCTGCCTTCACCGATCCACTACGAACTTATACTGCAACTGCTAGAGAGACAAACCATGCAAGCAGTCAGTAATAATCCAGATTTGCGGCATCAGGTGAATCAGCTCATTATTAGCCTACGTAAAGCGGCTGTACAACAAAAGCATTTGGAAGAAATTTGCCAGTCCTCATCTGTTAAGATTGACCACCGTTGGTCGCTCAATCATCTGAATACTGGGCAGATTGCTGCTCCCGAGTCATGAATCAAGCCATCTACTTTCGCTTTTGGCTAGCCTCAGAACTTGGCAACTTTTAGGGAGATCAACTCACTGGAGGTAAAAATTGTAAGTAGAGAGTGCCGAGTAGAATTTGGTCAGCATTTTCCCGACTCTCAATACTCGCTTCACTCTCTACCCAACTCCCCAACCCACATTTTTGGTTGGTTTGCGACGATTGGTTGATTAGATAATGAGTTCCAAAATTATTTTTTTATAAAAATTATTTTAGCAAAATTAGTTATCAGTTTTGAGCAACGGGATAACATTTGGCACAAAAACCAAAGCCTGTGGAATTTTCTTGCTATTTCAGTTAGGAAATAAATTTCAGGTGATTTGGAAGCTAAAAATTCTATCTGGACTTAGAGAAATACTGGGAAGCTACAGGTGAATGAAGTACAAAATTATCTGTGTCCATCTGTGTCCATCTGTGGTTTTTATTTCTTAGTGTATTGGACTCAATTGAAAACGGCTATAGACTCCACTGCCTTCACTTATAAAATCAAAAGAGCGAGTTAAATTATCAACTCGCTCTTTATTTTTGCAATTTCATACATTAGCCTTTGTAAAAGGCATAGTCTATGTAGCATAGTTCGATTCTCCTTAATCAGCTAATCATTTCTATGCTGTCTCCAGCCAATCATATATTTGCTCTAACTGTTCTATGCTAATCAAGCCATATTGCCAAAGAATCATTGGCAAAGGACCTGGATCTTGCTCCCGATGACGAAGAGCGACTGCAATGGAAGCTGTGGAAATTGCCAAATCTTCCTGCAAAAAGCTAATAAATCTAGAATAGGTTGATGGTGACATTTTGTCTTCTACCTTCTCACATAGTGTGTACTTTTATATTTCAATTCACTATTTTTCAATAGTTGCAAGTAGCCAATATTTCACCTGTCACTATGCCCTTACCTAATAGATACTCCAGGTAAATTTGTCTGGATGTTTCTCAAATAGATCTGAAAAAATAGACAATAGTGCCACTTGTCTTACCCAGTCTTAAGCAGCACAATGCTCAGGTATATGTGGTTTTATATTTTTACTTCAGTGTTCTAGTTAAATACACCTGTAGTAAGGAAGATTCCTTAGCTTATACTCCCTTATTGACTACTCTTTACACGTATGTCAAAAGGAATATTTTTTGTTATCTGGTGTAAAATCTATGATCCAGTTTTGGAATAACAAGGCTTCAAGTATCTACACTGAATTAAATAATAGCCTCACAATAAACTTTTTTACCAGACTACGCAAGACTTTTTTTACAGAAATATTACAAAAGCAATGTTATATGAACTTGGGAGTAAGCAAGATCTAAATCTTTATCTCCGTAAAGAGCTGGAGTTTAAGAATTCAATTTTGACACGAGAGCCAACCTTCAAACCCAACTCCGTAGCTCGTCCAGAACGCAATTCAATCACTTGGTTAATGAATTTTTCCGAACCATAAGTCGGACAAGGATTGCTATTGCAAGGAGGTGCAGAAGGGGCAATATACTGCACTATCCCATCGCGCATAAAAACCATATCCAGGGCTACGGGTACATTCTTCATCCAGAAACTGGCTTGCAACGGTGATGGGAACTGAAACAGCATACCACGATTGTCGGGCAAAGCAGGGCGATACATCAACCCCATCGCTTGCTGTTGGGGTGTCTGGGCGACTTCTAACTCAATTTTTGTGCCATCGGGAACAACCGCCACAGCTGAAATCGGTAGTTGTTGACCAGCATTCTTACTCAGTGGTGTTTGCTGGGAAGAGATTGGTGCTTGAGATTGAGAGCTACTAGACGTAGTGGTGGGAGAAACTGCTGTTGTAGGAACAGAACAGCCTGCTAGTAAAACGCCCAAAAGTATTGATACCAAACCAAGCCAATTAATCATAGCAATTTTTCTTAACAGTCAAAAAATGATGAATTTTGAAACTAGAGGCTCTATATTATTTCATAATTCATCATTTAGCACTCACAATTTCCCATTCTCTTTATCTGCCCATGTCCACCGCAGTCCTGAGAACGGTCTATAACTGATGGGAACCAAAGCACGGCATACCTTGCCTACTGCCTTGCTTCCTTACTTGTGTTCAAGTTTCCCTTAATACGTAACCTACACCCCGTACCGTTTGAATGAGGCGCTTTTGACCTTCATCTTCTATTTTCAGCCGCAAGTAGCGAATGTACACTTCAATCACATTCGACTCGCCCATAAAATCGTAACCCCAAACATTTTCCAAAATTTGTTCGCGGGTTAAGACTTCGCGGGGATGTTCCATGAGATACTTGAGCAGTTCAAATTCCTTCATTGTTAAGTCGATCGCGCGTCCATTAAGTATGGCGCGGCGGGTTGCGAGATCTAAAATGAGGTCGCCAAAACGTAACTGCTCAGAAGTATCGATATCAGGTTTTAAGTATAAGCGCACCAGGTTTAAAAAGTCCTCGGCACGGTAAGGCTTGAGAAAATAATCATCAGCTCCAGCTTCTAAACAAGCTACGCGATCATCAACTGTATCGCGTGCCATCAGTACCAGCACAGGCGATCGCATTCCAGTGGTTCGGAAATTTTTACACAGCGACAGCCCTGATTCTCCTGCGAGCATTCGGTCAATCACAACTAAAGCAGGATCGCGATCGCGGCTGTATTGGATACCGTTTGTTCCATCATGAGCCACGATAGGGTCATAACCAGCTTCTTTCAAATCAAAAGCAAGCTGATTTGCTAGGCTTTCGTCGCTTTCAATCAGCAAAACACAAGGGCTATGAGCAAGCGTCATATTGATTTTTGATGTTCGATTTTAGATTTTGGATTTGGATTTAGTTGGTAGCGCAATTTACGGCCTTCTGGTGATAGATCAATCCTGACTTGACACGCTTTGTTTCTACCATGTTTTAGCACGTATAAGTATCAGCCATAGAAATCAACAGATACAGTCATTTTAATCACTAATTCCAAATCTGGCTGTGCCTTGCTTATTGATAAGCAATGCTCAGTAGTGATGTCCTGCAGCGAGCAGTTCTCTTGGAGGGAAACCCTCCAAGAGAAACTGCGGTACTGGTCTCACCTCCTGCAGCTTCTCCAAAATCCAAAATCCCGCTAGGGTAATTCCACAGAAGTGGGTTTAGCGATGTGTGGTAAACCCCAACCCAGTTTTTCTCGTAATATCCGGAAAAACTCTGGCGGTTGCAGGCGAATGAACCGGGCGCAGTAGTGCGATTTCTCTACATAAACCTTATCCTGTGGCATAACATAACACCCCCCGTTGCCATCCACAACCATAACTAGCCGAGGAGTATTCACTGGGTAGATGTTGACTGGCTCACTATCTGGAAACACCAACGCTCTAGAAGCCAGAGAATGAGGACAAATAGGTACGAGTTGCAACACGGGTACGCCAGGGGTAACGACTGGACCACCAGCACTCAACGAATATGCTGTAGAACCTGTCGGTGTCGATATAATCACACCATCGGCTGCAATGTCCACTGGCGCATGGCGACCCACTGCTATTTCAAAATGACACATAGAGGTCAACGGTTCCCGATGCAGCACCATCTCATTTAAGCAGAGAGCTTCCCACAGTATAGAATCTCCCCGAAAAACCTTGATTGTGAGCATCACTCTTTCCTCAATTTCATAATTGCCCAAGAGCAAGTTTTCTATTGCTTGAGGCAAATGATTGAGGTAAGTTTCCGTCAAAAACCCCATGTGACCAGTGTTAACGGTTAACATTGGGATACCACAAGGGGCGACCAAGCGAGAAGCAGCCAGAACTGTACCGTCTCCCCCTAACACCACCGCAAACTTCATTTCTGAATCAAATCCAGGCGGTGTTAGTCCCTCAATTGGGGTATGGCATACGGAACTTTCTGGAGTAGAATAACCCAGTATTCCACCGACGCCTGATGTGATGCAGACATCCCAACCTGCAGCGGTGAACTTGTCTTTCAGTTCGATAGCGATGCGACTCGCTATCGGCTTAACGTCATTGTAGATAATGCCTGCTTTGGGCACACTCAAATATCCAATTTATTGGTGACGCGCTTTATTATGTTAATCGTTACACATTTTTGATGTTTTAGTCATTAATCCTTTGTCATTTGTCATTAGTCCTTTGTTCTTTGTTCTTTGTGTAAGTACTACTGACGCATGACTCATGACTGATAACTACTGACTGTTAACTTTCTTAAACGGCGATCTTTTTGGTTTTTGCTTCTTGGGCTGAATTTTCTCGTAATCTAACTCCTTAAGCTTCTTCATAATTCTGTTGAAGTACTCTTGCAGGTAACTTTCTACGGTCGTGGTTTCGTTTGGTTCTAATCCAAAGACCGTGTAAACCTCGTCCATTGGGGCATTTAGCGGTCTACCACTCGCTAGGACTTCTGTAAAGGCAAGTCTGTCTGCTACGTTCCATCCCCACTGGAAGAAGCGTATGACTCGGCGCATGGTACGCAGTAAGTTGATTGGCATCCGCGTAATCCGTGCTTCTTTTCCAGATAAACGTTCGCACACACGAATGATTTCCTCGGCACTCCAAGCACGAGTTCCCACCACTGGAAAAGTTTGCTTTTGAGTTTCTGGCACCTTCAAGGCGCGGATGGCAAATTTAGCAACATCCTGAGTATCCATGTAGGCAATCGGAGAAGACTCTCCTGTGACCCAAACAGGCTGTCCTTCCAATATGGGAATTCCATATTGCCCAATTAAGCCTTGCATAAAGCCAGCCAGCCGCAATATGGTATAATTCAAACCCGATTCAGCTAAAAAGAGTTCTGTACATCGCTTGATTTCCATCAGCGGCACTTCTGGATACTTTTCGGCATCGAGTATCGAGAAAAAGATAAAACGCTCTACACCCGCAGCAACAGACGCTTGTATCAAAGAGACTTTGCCATCCCAATCCACTTGTCTGATACTCAGTGAATCTGTTGGACGAGATGTTGACGCATCGATAACTGCTGTGACACCTTCAAGAGCTGCGTTCAGTGTATGAGGATAACACAAATCTCCCGGTACGAGTTCCGCACCCCATTCTTTTAGAAATGTGGCTTTCTTGGCACTCCGGACAAGACAGCGGACTTTATACCCCTCATCGATCGCACGACGAGCCACTTGCCTTCCCAAAGTACCAGTGGCACCAATTATTAATAATGTCATGAGAGCTTTTTACAAATTTTAAAGTTTTATGAATAAAATCTTATCAGAATGATCTCTGTAAACAAAACTTTACATTTTTTTAACAACTGTATACGAGACACAGAGGCTTCTTAGGTGCCTCTTGCCTCGATGAAAGCTTCCCTTACAGGGATTCCTCTTCTCCACCCTGAACTTTGAGCAACAACTCACCCAAAGCCCAGCCCACAAAGATTAAACCGAAGGACAACAGCGCTGCATTCAAAATTTCGCCGCCCATGAGTGTCATTCTCCTTTGAACATTGTTTAATTAAGTTAAGTCTACCAGAGCCGCAAAGAGCTGCCATAGTATTAGATGTATGTGAAACATTGTAAAGCTAGATTGCTTATACAATTATCTGTATGTCTAAATTTAATGAAAAAAATATAACATCAGTGCAAAGCCGCCCACGCTTGGCATTGACACTCGGGAGATCCGGCGGGGGATTGGACCTAGAGGTGATTTTGAAAGCTCTTAGAGACCCGGAAGTTAGCAAAAGCAGTGACGTAACAGTGGTGGGTAGCCGGGATTTACTAGTAGAGACTTATACCAAACTACAAGCCGAGAATTCTCAGCCGTTGGCAAATCCAGCAGAGCTATCAATACTTGATGTGCCGTTAGACAAGCACATACAGGATGAAATTATCATCGGGACGGGTAATGCGGCAAGTGGTGCGGCTAGCTTTGCTTATATGGAAACAGCTATCGCCTCCACAGTTGCAGGACAATTTGATGGTATCGTCACAGGTCCCATCGCGAAATCAGCATGGAAGGCGGCGGGGTATAATTACCCTGGTCAAACGGAACTTTTAGCCGAAAAATCCGGCGCAAAGCGTGTGGGAATGTTATTTGTAGCGCGATCGCCCTTTGGGCGGCTCCCAGAGGGAGCATCGCCCCACTCTGGCTGGACACTTCGTACTCTGCTTGCCACTACACATATTCCTTTAAGTCAAGTACCTAAAGTATTAACACCGCAGTTGATGACGGAAAAACTTGATTTGTTGGTGGAGTGTTTGGAGAAAGATTTTGGTTTACAAACAGCTAGGATTGTCATTGCTGGTTTAAACCCTCACAGCGGCGAACAGGGACAATTAGGACACGAAGAACAAGATTGGTTAATTCCCTGGATAGAGCAAGAACGTAAAAACCGCCCAAACTTACAGCTAGATGGTCCAATTCCACCAGATACAATGTGGGTCAAGCCGGGTCAAGCTTGGTACGGTAGCATTGAGCCTTCAAAAGCGGCGGATGCCTACCTCGCACTGTACCACGACCAAGGCTTGATACCCGTAAAGCTGATGGCATTTGACAGAGCAGTCAATACTTCTATTGGTCTTCCTTTTGTTCGTACCTCACCAGATCACGGGACGGCGTTTGATATTGCGGGTAAGGGAATTGCTGATGCGACGAGTATGAAAGCAGCCATACAGTTGGCGGCTGAGTTGGTATCTCAGAGGCTTAAAATCATGTAAATGGTTAAAAAATTTGCTAGATACAGAGATGATGTTTTGCGCCAGCTACAAGGAGTAATTCGTCATAATGCATAGAGATATTATTTTTAGTGAATTAGAAAAATACCTGTTGAAGCTAGGTTTTACTACCTTACCAACGGCTGGCTTTCAGAAAGTTTTTCAGTATCCATCATCGGAAGTACTAGTCATTTTACCTGCTTACGAGCAGCAAGCATATGTTCATCCTGTGCATTTGGTAGCTGTACGGCGAATACTGATAGAAAACGAGTTAATTGATAAGAATGCTTTCGACAGTTTCTTAGATAAGGTGGCAAGCTAAGAAGCGCTTTACCTTTAATGGCAATTTTAGGATAGTTGACGCTTCCATCCTTAAAAAGACTATAGGAACAGGGATGATGCGTAGAAGTACAAGTTATCACGAAAAACTGATTAAAGACCTCAAAGATCCATTGGAAGCAGCAGCTTATATCGAAGTCGTTTTAGAAGAGGGCGACCCGAAAATGTTAAGTAAGGCGCTAAAAAATGTTATTGAGGCGCAAGGCGGAATTAATAAGCTTTCAGCACAAGTCAAGAAATGTTACGAGAAACTTGACGTGATGTTATTGGAGAAGAGAGAGGTTGAATTTTATTGTCTGACTGCTTTACTGAATACGTTAGGGTTGCAGCTAGCAGTCACAGTTAAGGAACTTCCAAATTAAAAAGTATCCAATTTTTTCTTGTGGGATGGGCTTCTAGCCCGTCCTATTAACAGGGCGGGCAGGATGCCCACCCCACAAGATTTAATAATTTATTTTTTGGAAATACCTAAGTCAATCTGAGGCGACAATCCAAAATCTCAAAGAGATGTTGCAACGCTTGTCACTCACAATTGAACTTCTTTAACTTTCGCTCCCACCTAAAATACAGACTCTCCTCCTCAACCTCATCCATCGCTTCACCTTCACCAATGAGGTCTTGATTTTTCTCCTCTAACTCCCGCATATATTGCCTGAGTACACCCCCAACAGCAATGGCTCTGGTTCTGTGCAACTGGCGGGTTAACTCCAAAAACCATTCGATATCAGCCACCAAGTCTGACTCCTTCACTTGATACTTGAGAATTTCTGGAATAAGTGCTTTAGGATCGTGATGCTTGGCGATCGCACTGACATGAATAACTGGCTGGTAATCAACCCGCAAACACTGCTGCCATAGTGCTACCCACTTTGCATGGGAAAGATATCGATGACTGAAATACGAAGGCGGTACCATTGCCAAAATATGTAAATGTGGGTGTGCCGATACTCCATCTCGACCCCTAGTCACTTCTATTGACTTCACCCAACCTTTCGCAGACCATGACTTCAATTCAGTCAAGCGCTTAAAAGCTTTGTTGATTAAATCCAAACTTTCCCGTAGTTCTGAAATTTTGCAGTTCTTTACTGTTAAGGTGATAAACAGCCAACGATACTTAGGATAATCTGCGACGACTTGGGGGAGAATTTTGTAAGCCTTTGCTTTCCACAAAAGCGATCGTCGCCACTGACACATAGGACATTGACGAACCCGACAAAAGCGAGCATCGGATAGTTGTAACTTGAGAATACCTTCCGATTCCTCTGGCACCAATCGAAACTCTAGCAACTCTGAACACATTCTTATCCGCCAAGCATACTGATTGAAGCAATCTTCACCTGCGCTTGCATAATATTTGGAAACTTTGTCAGCATTGGCTCTATGCTTGTCCCAAGTTGTGCCTATTTGGGAGACGTCGGATAATTTCAGTAAGTTTTTACTTTCTTGGCACTTACGTTGAAGCGATAAATTGAAAGTAATCGAGCTTCTGTCAGAGGCTACAGCAGACACAAAATCCCCTAATCTTTTTAGTTTGGTATCGACAACCCAAACTAACACGGTGTTTTATATTTATATTCAGTGAAAATCCTGAAATAAATTTGGATATAACTTTTCATTAACTTTTTAATTAATTAGGAATAAATGGTGAGTTCCAGATTGAAGAACAATTATTATATAAACATTTCTCTCATCAACTTTGCTAAATTTAGTTTCAACTACTTGCAGAAAAAGCACATTTAAGTTATGTCATAAGTAAAAAACACAATATTTGGCTGAGTAACCCCTGATGCTTCATAGTGGGTTAATCTTTTATAGGATGGGAAGAAATTGCCCCAGAATTTAGTAAAAAGATGTTTTGACTAACAAGTCTACCATTAGATAGACATTCTCAATCTTCATTCTCAAGAAAGATCAATTCGGCTCCTCTTGTTCGGTAGAGTTTGGACAGTCAATACAATTCTTGCAAAAGTACTTAACAAATCAGGCGTTGTGATATTACCCTGTTTTCCTCTTAAATAGAGGATGAAAGAGCTGTAGAGGGTGTGCTGACTAATTTGGAGACGCGCAGTCCAAGCGCGTTTGTTTGTATGTTAGCGCACAAAGGCTTTTGCAAGGCGTCTAATCTAATTAGGGAGGAACACTATGGAATCAGGGAAGGATGCTGTGGAATCAGCGAAGAATACTGTGGAATCAGCAGTGAAGAATACAGTGGAATCAGCGAAGAATGCTGGGGAAAATCTCGGTGTTATTCCCTCAGAACCACCAATTCAGCCACAGTCTGATGTTCATGCCCTCAAGTCTCGTTTGGAATGGGGTGAACCAGCTTTGACAATTCTGGATGTGCGCGATCGCGATGCCTATAACCAAGGTCGTATCATGGGCGCTATGCCTTTTCCAGTTGATCAATTGGTAGACAGAGCAGGATCTTTAGCTAAAAGCCGTGATATCTACGTTTACGGTGAAAGTGAGGAACAAACTGCTCAAGCTGCACAATTGCTGAGAAATGCTGGGTATGTACACGTATCTGAACTCAAAGGCGGTTTGGCAGCATGGAAGGCAGTCGGCGGTCCTACCGAAGGAACTCTAGAATCAAGAACTCCCCCTGGCGCAGATGACTACAATGTTGTAGACCGTTTAAAAAATCACGCAGAAACACAGCAAAAACAAGTATAGTTTTTAGGCAATAGTCATTAGTTCCTATTGACTAATGACTATTAACTAATTACTGAGTTGTTAATGTTCAAACAAGTCTTTGAATTGCAACAAATCCAAGGAAACTATCGTTGGTAAACACCGAAAGCATTCTTGAGCAAGTTCTAAGCGTTCTTCCCGTTTGAGCATTTCTGCGAGTTTCTGCTGTACACCAATGAGATAGCGCACATCGTTGGCGGCGTAACTGAGTTGTGCCTCGGATAAATTAGCAGCGTTTCCCCAGTCAGAACTTTGAGCGCTTTTATCGAGTTCCACTTGTTCCAATTCTTGCACCACATCTTTGAGTCCGTGACGTTGGGTGTAGGTACGGGCTAACTTACTGCCAATTTTGGTACAGAAAACAGGAGCAACGTGAATGCCCAAATTGTAACGCAGCGTGGCAATGTCAAAACGCGCAAAGTGAAAGACCTTGAGGACATTCGCAGCTTCTAAGAGTTTTTTTAAGTTTGGGGCATCCGTTTGACCTTTAGCAATACGAATTGCAGTGACTTTACCCTCAGTGTTGCATAGCTGGACGAGACACAAGCGATCGCGCAGCGGTAATAATCCCATAGTTTCGGTATCTACAGCAATGACAAGAGCTTGTAGATAATGGGAGAGAGCATCGTCACTAAGGTCGCGATCGCAAACCTGAAAATCTTCCATGAATCAGATTAAGTTCGGTGAAACACCTATATTATCTACGTTTCTTGTGAGCGCTTAAGCGCTGATATCTATTGCTGCGAAGGAAAATTTGCGTCAGATAAACTTCCCCTTCGCTATTGGTTGCTACACCAATTCCAGTCATGTTGTAATTTCCTTTGATATTAACGAGATGATCGGGACTGTGGAGCCAACCAGTCACAGCTTCCTGCGCGGGATCGCTATATCCTAGGTTAAAGGCGACATTTTCCCCTGCACTTCTGTAGCGAATAGGAATAGCACCGACTCTCTTGACAAATCCCTGATGGCTAAACGGAACTTTACCCCTAGCCATATTTTGACTGTGAATCCTTGCTTGTTGTGAGATTTTTGCATTTAGGGAGAGCTTTGGCAAACCCTTGGAAGCTCGATATCGATTAATTTGGTCAAAAACTGACTTTTCTAAATCAGTAGGCTTAATAGTAACAGGTGATGTCACTTGAGGTGACGACATTGACAACACCTTACTGTACTCTGATTTCTTTGTAGAGGTTTGACCTACTATAGAATTGGATAATAATGCGCTGCCAAGGAAAAGCGTACTTAAAGCTATGCCAAAAGCAGTTTGTCGGAACATGGAAAATTAAGTAATGTGTAGAGTTATCAGACGCACACCGTCAACGACCTAAGCGTTGAGTGCAACCTCCAGGCACTAAAAGGCAGGGGCTTGTAGTTCACAGTAGTTGACCAGTTCAAGTCCGTCAAAGGGCTACGTTTACGGCAAGTGTTTAAGAACTCACCTTGGGGTGCGTGCCAGCCCCAAGCTCTGAAAGTAGATTGTTAAACGTCCAATGAGGTTAAGGCAGTGTAATCTGGTAGTTTGCGACCGTAAACATGAACCAGGCAAACCTTACCCAGAGATGGGGTTTCCCGGAAACGGGATTTTTCGGATAAGTTCGACGAGAAATAAATTTCCCTAAGCCCTGACGGGCACGCTGCGCGAACGGGCTTCATCCCCATAAATAGAATTTAGGGGCTTCCGCCCTTCAATATCGGTGATTTTTTGTTTTTTGTATATAACCGTATACTTTTCAGGATTCCAGAGGTTAGGAACTCATTGCGTATCAAAGTAGCCGCGCCAATAGTTTTTCATGCTCATTTTAAAAAGGTAAAGTCATTCATAATAAAAAATACCCATCCATTTCTGTAGTTATCCGGACAAATATCCACATTGCGGGAGTAGACAAACAAAACTCTCCTTATGAACTGCGTCCATACAAAACCGCATTCCTTATGCTTGAATTGTTAAGCTTCAAACAAAAATTTTAAACAAAAAGTTTAACTCTCTGTCTGTAGCACCCGCAGCACCCGCGCAATATATTCTGCACGCCATTGCTCCCTTTCCTTAGCTACCGAGTCGTCTGGCTGGTATGCTTCGATGTCGGCGATCGCTAAAATATCTTTAGCTTCAAGCAAACGTTCGATAGTGTCGAGACGTTCTCGCAGCACAGACACCTCACCGATAAGAGCCATAACTATTGCTAGCACCTTATCGGTTTGAGGGTCATCAAAATAAACAGGTCGTTTTCCCTTTGCTATTTTATTCATCCTAGAAATCCCTGTCTACTTCGTTGCTGTGACAATAAACCAACTACCCCGACTACCCCGACCACCATTTTGAGAATTATTGCTAGACACTTTTGCTTGCCATGCACCATTAGGGACAAACTTCTGAATCACCTTATCCGCTGCAAAACCAGCCTCAGTCACTAACGCTCCGAAATCCAAATCGCGCATAGCACTCCAGAAGGGTTCATTATTGTTAGCAGTTTCCCAATCGTACACGAAAGCTGTGTACGCATCCATGTGACTGTACAAAGGTGCTTCAACATGGATCATCATCCCTCCGGGAGCCAGCAGACGATAACACTCGTGGAGCACATTCCGAATGGCTGGTTTAGGAATTTCATGTAGTAAAATATGCGAAACCACCAGGTCAAACGAGCCATCCGCAAAATTGGTATGTTCAGCATTTTGCTGTGAGAAGTGAACCCGTTTACCCAAGGCTTCCGCACGAGCATGAGCGTAACGCAACATCGGCGCACCGATATCTATGGCGTAGACATCTGCATTAGCGTAAGCATCCACGTATGGTAGGGTACTGTGACCTACAGAACAACCCATGTCAAGAATTTTTTTCGGTTGAAAGTCAGGATATTCTGGCTTGAGGTAGTTCTCGACTATAGACAGACCCATGTCATCGTTAAGGGGTCCTAGCCAACCGATACCATAAACATAAGCTCCGCGATCATAAATTGCACCAGCAGCAACATCGTTCTGAGCAAATTCACTGTGATATCCACCAGGCATACAGTGAATGTCTACCGCAGTTTGGTAAGCAGGAATTTGGAAATTAGGCTCAACTGTTAAAGTACCGAGTTCGCCACCCTTGTCTTTAGCTCGTTCTATTAGTTCTGGTAGCTGTCTCTCAACGCTAGCGTTTACCGCATCCCATAACATCTCTTGGTTAAGACGCTTCAGCGCACCCCACCAACGATATTGTGGTTCTTGCTGCATAACCTTCCGGATTTCATGACGGTTCTGGGGAGGACGCTGATGTTCCCGCTCAAATCTTGGCTTTGCTACTGTTTCAAAAATGACCTTATTGCCAGGAGCGATATTCTGAAAAATGTGCTTTTTCAGACTTTGAACAAAGTTTTGCCGTGCCAGCTCGTCGTGTGTGGCTTGCGGCAGCATTGGGTGTATGAATTGTTTGTCCATCAGAGTTTCCCTCCTACATAGAACTTATCCAGGGTACGGGAGTAGTAGTCATGGACAAGCTAGAATGACATAACGACCATAATTATATATAACTCTCTCTCCCTTTAGTTCTCAGCATCTCTTGTGCTTCGTTAAATTAAATTTATGTCTTCATCCAATCCCAAATCCTCTGAAAACCGTCTTGTCTACCGGGAATTTGGCAACGATAATTCCGCCGCCCTACAAAGACCAACATCTCCTGCGCTAGAAAGACCAATACAAGAACTACCCCCTCAACAGCAAAATGTGCGCGTGCAAGCTACCCGCGCCGGACGCAAAGGGAAAACTGTAACTGTGATTACTGGCTTTCAAGCCAAACCAGAAACCTTGCAAGCGTTACTGAAGCAGTTGAAAACTCAGTGCGGTACAGGTGGTACACTAAAAGACAACGAAATTGAAATTCAAGGCGACCAGAAGCAGAAAATTTTGGAGATTTTGCTCAAGCTAGGTTATAAAGCAAAAATTAGTGGTGGTTAGGGAGTGCAGTTTACCGAACACCAGAAATCTGCTGGTTGAAAACATAAATGTTATCTTTAATAAGTACAGAAATCCTGCTCGTTTTGATATTCATAGGAGGGAGCGATGGATTTAGTTAGAATAATATGTGCTATTTTTCTACCACCTTTAGGAGTATTTTTGCAAGTTGGTATTGGTATAGACTTTTGGATTAATATAGTTTTGACACTTTTCGGTTATATTCCTGGCATTGTTCATGCAATCTGGGTAATTGCTAGAAAGTGAATGTATAGTTAAGAAACTCAAAAAAAAAAGAAAAAAGAAAGAAAAGCGAAGAAAAAAGCCAAAATTTTTTGGCGTTGAATATTTAAAGTAGGGTGGGCAATGCTCACCTTTTTTGCGATTTAAATGATTTGTGAACAAACAAGATCCCCGACAACTTTTACGAAGTCGGGGATCTGAAGAAGCCAAGAGAAGAGAGAATTTCACAATGATTTAGAATTGCTATAGAACTGGTGCAAGATGATGACAACTTCTCCCTTAAGAAAAGACCTTCACGAAGAAAACCGTTTGTCTTGGAATGAAGCTACCAAGGCGCACAATAGCCATAAGGGTGATCAGGCGAAGTTTTTTCGTTTGGGAGGAAGCACTCTGTTTCCTGAAGAAAAAGAACTTTTAGGCGATATTGCTGGGTTATCTTTGGTTCATCTTCAGTGCAACGCTGGGCAAGATACTCTAAGTTTGGCAGAACTTGGTGCTGTCGTGACTGGTGTAGATATAAGTGATGAGGCGATCGCCTTTGCTCAAAAACTCTCAGAAGAATCTGGAATTCCAGCGTCCTTTTATCGTGCAGATGTGTTTGATTGGCTCCAAGAGACAGCAAACCGACGCGAGCAATTTGATATTGCTTTCTCGTCTTATGGTGCAGTTTGTTGGATATCTAATCTTAAGGTTTGGGCAAAGGGAATTGCAGACGTTCTTAAGCCTGGTGGACGCTTTGTTGTGGTAGACTTCCACCCTGTGGCTATGATGTTTGATACTGATTATAGCCACAAGTTTTCTTATTTCAGTGAAGGAAAGCACCTGACTTGGGAAGATGGTATAAGCGATTATGTGGCAGAATCTGGTACAAGCTTGGCTCCTTGCGGCTATGAAGCTGGTATTGAGAATTTTCGTAATCCCCACCGTTCCCATGAGTTTCAATGGGGTATTGGTGATATAGTCACGGCGCTGTTACAAGCTGGACTGACTCTGGAGGTTTTGAAAGAGTACCCTTACGCCAATGGCTGCAAGCTGTTTGAACGGATGCGGGAAGCCGCCGGACGCCGTATGTTTCCGCCTGAGGATGTGCCGAATTTGCCACTGATGTATGGAATTGTAGCTGGGAAAGCGTGATAAGTAATAACCGTGTTAAAATCGCCCCGCAGTCTGAGCATAAACTTTGAATCATGGATATGCGTCGCAAGAGTTTCTCACTGTGATCGCTTCACAGCTGCCAAAATAAATGCGATCGCTTCTTCTGTGTGTTCCTCAATCATTTCTGGATTAAGGCGATCAATATCAGGTGTTAAGTGTTTCCAGTTTTCATGCACTGTGAAGTAAAACAGACAAACGCTCAAAATATGAGTCAATGCCAAAAATGGCTTGAGGGGACGAAAACATCCTTCTGCCATGCCTCTCTCCAAAACCTTAAGTAGGTGTTTGTGAAGATTTAAAACATTGCATTCCCTAAAATAAGCTCCTTGATTTTGACTAGCTTCTTGAAACCAGAGCATTTGGCGCTGAGGGTTTTTAGCTTCATTTGAAATTGCGATGCGAATAATCTGCTTAAGAGCTTCTTCTGAGGAAAAAGTATCAAAGTTTAATTGCCCAAGGATAGCTTGCACTTCATCGACTGGGCGTTGCAAGACTGCTTTATACAAGTTCTCTTTGTTCTCAAAATAGTAGTGAAGCGTTGCAGTTGTCACTTTGGCGTGTTCAGCGATCGCACTCATCCGCGTACCTTTTAAGCCATGTCGTGAAAATTCTTGCTCTGCGGCATTCAATATTTGTTGCTGCGTCACTTCAGCATCTCGAAACGGGCGGACTGATTTAGCAACTCGTTTACTTGATCGAACCACAGTATCTTGATTCATAGTTTGTCCTTCTATCGTACCAAAAAGCTACCATTCCTGAAGATATTCAATCTTTGAATTGACGCAGCAGTAAGTCATTGATAGACTTACTAATTAATTAGTAAGTTAGTTTGGGCAATTATGAAGCAATTGCAAGGTGCACCGTGGCTTTTGACACATCGTTCAATGCTAAAGCCCAATAAACCCATGAAAATTTCTCTGTTGGGCAATGATTACGTTCTTTGGCAAAACAGTGATGGTGCGATTAGTGCCTTGCCCAACGCTTGCCCTCACATGGGCGCAATGCTGTCAGAGGGATGGTGTGTGACAAAACCCGATGGCAGTAATGCGATCGCCTGCCCTTTTCATGCGTTGGAATTTGACCATTTGGGTTGCACAGTCCTACCTGGTTCTAACAAACAAACTAAATCGTTAATGCAGCCGCTAGAGTTAATTATCGAAGGTGATTTTATTTGGTCTTACGGAGGACATGAACCGAAGATACCAATTCCAAACATCATGAATGAGATTGCAGCAGAGTATGAGTTCATCGGGGTTACGGGTGAACGCAGCATTCCGACTGATATTTTGAGCTTGCTGCTGAATATGCACGACTACAACCATCAAAATGGTACGCATCGAGAATTATTTGAGATTGAACAAGTCCACGTGAAGCAGTTCATCGACGAAGGGTTACATTCTCATGCCTACTTGTCGCAACCCAGGAAAAAACCTACATTTCGTGACATTTTGAAAAATCCCGGTCTGCTGGCGATGCCAAAAGTGTTGGAAGCTCATCTAGAAAACTTCTTTCCGTTCATGGGATTGATGCACGGTGAGAATAAGCTGCTGAGCCTGAAAGAATGTCACTTCTATCTTCCAGAAGCTGAGCATCAATCTCGTGTGTTTGTGTTGATGTACATGAAGGCGCATTCTCCGATTGCACACTTGATCAAAGGCAATCTCCTGAAGTTGATTAATGTGGTTGTGGAGCAAGACGCAAAGATTTTAGGTAAAATTTACGCCAATACACCGCAGCGAATTAAGTTAAACAATGAAGTGGGAATGGATTGGGTACGGCGAAATTTTGAAAGCTTTCCAGGTGTTGCCGAACCAAATCTATCCCGGTAGTAGCCAGCAACAGAACAATTCGGGGCAATGTAGTGATAAGTAACTTTTTTAAACGCACCAGGTAGCTAAGGTAGCGCAAAGGGACGCAGAGTCTTGCCAACTTTAATGGGCTATGAATTAATGAAATGCTGTACTAAGTTATAAACCTAACATCAGCAGTGATTAAGGTAGTTTACGCGCCGCCAAATACTCATACATCTGCCAGCGTGCATCCACCTCGGCTTGCGCTGCTTCCAACAGGCGCTGAGCAAGGGGGGGTTTGCTCTTGGTGAGCATTTTGAAGCGATTTTCTTGGTACATTGACTGTTCTACTGTTTGCTTGGGCTGACGCATATCCAACTGCAAAGGATTTTTACCCTCTTTTTGTAACTCAGGATTATACCGATACAGCAGCCAACGACCTGAATCTACCAAAGCTTTCTGGTGACTCATCGCTGTAGTCATGTTGATACCGTGGGCGATGCAGTGGCTGTAGGCAATAATCAGCGATGGTCCGTCGTAAGCCTCTGCTTCTAGAAATGCCTTGAGGGTATGTTCATCACGTGCGCCAAGCGCTACACTTGCTACGTAGATATTACCGTAGGTCATGGCAATTAGCCCTAAGTCTTTCTTGCCTGCTGGCTTGCCACTGGCGGCAAACTTAGCAACTGCTGCTCGTGGGGTGGCTTTAGAGGATTGACCGCCTGTGTTAGAATATACCTCTGTGTCCATGACCAAGATGTTGACATTGCGACCGGTGGCAAGCACATGGTCAAGTCCACCAAAGTCAATATCATACGCCCAACCGTCACCGCCAACAATCCAGACACTTTTCTTAACTAGATAATCAGCGATTGATTTAAAATTTTGGATTTTAGATTTTAGATTGTTATTCTGTAGAGACGTTGCATGCAACGTCTCTACATCAGACGCGCCATCCGAGAGTTCTACATTAGCGAGGATTTTATCTAATCGGTGTTTTAACAGCTCAATCCGTTGGCGTTGTTCGTAAATATCTGCTTCGGTGTTTTGCTGGGCATTTAAAATAGACTCAACAAGGTTATCATCGCCAATTTCACTGCTTAATTTTTGTAGGAGTTCAGCGGCGAATTCGGCTTGCTTATCTAAGGAGAGGCGGAAGCCAAAACCAAATTCGGCGTTATCTTCAAATAAACTATTAGACCATGCGGGACCTTTTCCTTCGGCGTTTGTTGTCCAAGGGGTTGTCGGTAGATTTCCACCGTAGATTGAAGAACAACCTGTGGCGTTGGCAATAATGGCGCGATCGCCAAACAATTGTGTGAGCAATTTCAGATATGGCGTCTCACCACAACCACCACAAGCACCGGAGAATTCAAACAAAGGTTCTTGCAGTTGTTGTTGGCGAATTTGGTTAATTTTAAGCCCTTGACGGTCAGGATTTGGCAAACTTAAGAAAAAATTCCAGTTTTCGCGCTCTTGCTCCCGCAATGGCAACTGTGGTTCCATGTTAATTGCCTTGCGTTCTGGCTGGGATTTATTCTTGGCAGGGCAAACATCTACACAGATACCACATCCTGTGCAGTCTTCTGGGGCAACTTGAATGGTAAATTTCTGTTCGGCAAAGTCTTTATCTTTAGGGCTGACTGACTTAAAAGTTGCTGGGGCGTTAGCTAATTCACCCGCTTGATAAACCTTACTACGGATGGCTGCGTGAGGGCAAACCATAACACATTTGTTGCACTGTACGCAGACATCAGTGTCCCAAACAGGAATTTCTTGTGCGACATTGCGTTTTTCCCACTTGGCAGTCCCTGTAGGAAAAGTGCCATCTGCAGGTAACGCACTGACGGGCAATTCATCCCCTTGCCATGACATGATTTTGCCCAGGACTTCCCGGACGAATTCGGGCGCACTTACGGGGAATTGGGGATGAGGGGATGAGGGGGATGAGGAAGTTATCTCCCTTATCTGGCTTATCTCGCTTATCTTCCTTGTCTCCCTTGTCTGTACCTCGACTTTATGCAAATTATCTAAAGTTCTGTCTACAGCTTCCAAGTTCTTGCGGACGACTTCCGCCCCTTTTTTGCCGTAGGTTTTTTCGATCGCTTGTTTGATTTTGGCGATCGCTTCTTCTTGTGGCAAAACACCTGCTAATGCAAAAAAGCAGACTTGCATTATCGTGTTAATCCTGTTACCCATGCCACTTTCGCGAGCAACCTGATTAGCATCGATCACGTAAAACTTGAGTTGCTTGCGAATAATTTGCTCCTGCACTTCCACTGGCAGATATTCCCAAACAGTATCAGCATTGTAAGGGCTGTTGAGCAGAAATGTTGCCCCAACAGCAGCAGCTTTCAATACATCTATGCGTTCTAAGAATACCCACTGATGACAACCAATAAAGTTTGCTTGGTCAATCAGGTAAGTTGAACGAATTGGTTGTGAACCGAAGCGCAGGTGCGAAACGGTTATCGAACCGGATTTTTTGGAGTCGTAGACAAAGTAGCCTTGGGCGTAGTTGTCTGTTTCTTCACCTATAATCTTGATTGAGTTTTTGTTTGCACCAACTGTACCATCGGAACCTAACCCGTAGAACATTGCCCGTACAACGTTATCCGGTTCTATGGAGAAGTTGGGGTCAAATGCCAAAGAGGTGTAACTAACGTCGTCATTAATACCGATAGTAAAGTGATTTTTCGGTTTTGCCTGAGCAAGGTTTTGAAAAACTGCCTCCACCATCGCTGGGGTAAATTCTTTGGAGGAAAGACCGTAACGACCACTGATGACTTTAGGAAAGGGTGAAATTCTACCACTACCTCTGCCATCCGAAAATTCGTGGAGAGCAGTAACTATATCGAGATATAGGGGTTCACCTACGCTACCTGGTTCTTTGGTGCGGTCAAGAACGGCAATTGCTTTTACTGTGGTAGGTAGAACTTCCACAAATCTTTTGACATCAAAAGGACGGAAGAGTCTAACTTTGACAACACCAACTTTTTCTCCACGGGTGTTGAGGTAATCTACTGTTTCATGCACTGTCTCACACCCGGAACCCATCAGGACGATCACCCGTTCTGCATCAGGGACACCGTGGTATTCAAAGATGTGGTAATGTCGTCCTGTACGTTCTCCGAATTGATCCATAACCTGTTGGACAATGTCGGGACAAGAGTTGTAATAGGGATTGATGCTTTCGCGGGCTTGGAAATAGACATCAGGGTTTTGGGCAGTTCCCCGTAACACAGGGTGATCTGGGGTTAAAGCGCGATCGCGGTGGGCAAATACCAGTTCATCATCAATGAGCGATCGCAAGTCGTTATCTTCGAGTAGTTGAACTTTCTGAATTTCATGAGAGGTGCGGAAGCCATCAAAAAAGTGCATAAATGGCACCCGCGCCTTAAGGGTGGCTGCTTGAGCAATCAGGGCAAAGTCATGGCTTTCCTGTACTGAAGCGGAACACAACAAGGCAAAGCCTGTTGCACGGGCTGCCATGACATCACTATGGTCGCCAAAGATAGACAGGGCGTGAGTCGCGAGTGTGCGAGCTGCAACGTGAATAACGGCACTGGTGAGTTCACCTGCAATTTTATACAGGTTGGGAATCATCAACAGCAATCCTTGGGATGATGTAAAAGTCGTGGTGAGACAACCTGTTTGCAATGCCCCATGCACCGCCGCCGCTGCTCCCCCTTCACTTTGCATTTCAACCACACTTGGAACGGTACCCCAAATGTTGGTACGACTTTCAGATGACCAAGTATCTGTCCATTCACTCATTGACGATGAAGGGGTGATGGGATAAATGGCAATCACTTCATTGAGGCGGTAAGCAACACGGGCAACAGCCTCATTCCCATCTATCGTTGCAAAGGTTTTGTTCATCATTCCTCCTGTTAGTTTCCCCAGATGCCAAAATATCTACATTGCTAATTGCTAATAGCTCATAGATAATTCCCTAAGCTTCTTAGCCCTGGGTAATCTTCAAATTTGATATCAAATGAAAGTACTGCCCCACTCCGACTTGCAGCTTGCACATTTTGGCAATCTCATTTTTTATCAATTAAGTATTCCTTTAGACTGCATAAAGGAAACTATGAATAAAATAATTAGAAATAGCCAATGCAACGGAACTTGGTAGACTCAAATCAATGAAGCGAAATATTAAATCAATATTTCTCTGTAGCTTGGTGTCTCATTTTGCTTAAACGTACAGACAACTTGCGACTTTGAGTCTAACTCTAAATCAATCTTTCATACAATTCAGTATCTCACGCTATTAATTGCATTGATTAGTGTGAATTAATAATGTACTCAAGAAGATAAAGTACCAATTATTAAGACTTTCAGAAAAGGTAAAAGTTTTTTTGGGGTAGGTCGGGAATTTTTAGCTTATAGTAAACCGATATTTCAATAAGTTTATGAAAAAATTATTATTTGTATTTCCAGTTTTAAAATATTGTGATCTTCTGTTTATGTCAGTAGCTCAGTAGCAGCGTTCAAATTTTGGTACTTTATCCCTTGTAACTATCAACGTGGAATCTTATCAACAGCAAATTTTGTTAAGAAGAATGCAGAACACATCCTCATAACCGCGCGTTGGGGGATGTACGTTGCAGGGTTATATGGTTTTTTATTGTGAAGTACTGATTTCTTTCTTCGTTGAGATTAAAGTTAATTGAAACATTGTCGCATTTAAGAACTTAAGAGCCAGAGGTTCTAACATCTCGTTACCAGGTTGAACCTGGTAACGAGCGTTTGGAGGCTTCGCCTCCTGTTGTAACAAAGTGCAAGATTTCAGTAAACAAACAAGATCCCCGACTTCTTAAACAAGTCGGGGATCTGAAGAAGGTCAATACATTGTCACTAATGTAGGACTTACGCACACCTTACGAATTCTTGGCGTTCTTGGCGTCTTGGCGGTTCGATAAATTAAGCTTAGGGGCGATTTTCGCGTAAGTCCTGTAATGGTGAAAAGTCACACAGTTGGTTCCTGGTATTTGACTCCTCGTTTTTCGTGACGGTTATTAGCAACGATAGGATAAACAATGCTGCGTAACCGATTGATCGGATCGGCAAACAACTTAAAGTGATAGGGAGTTATGTGGTTAATGTACTCTTCCATGATGATTTTTAGAATAATCGCCATGAGAATATTTCTTGATGTTTGGAAGAGCCGTTCATCATCCCAATCTGGATAATTGCTTGCTAATTCATCACAAAGACGATTATGTTCACGGATACATAGAGTATTGAGCATGACATAGCCAATTTGCACATTTGCTCGTTCTACTCCCATCGCAAATAGATATTGTTTTTTATCTACAGGCAGTCTTTTTTCATCATTAATGGGTTCATAAAGACCGTCAAATTGAGGGTCAACTATACCCTGCGCTGGGTCGGCATAATAAAATAAGGGATATTCTTCTTCTACACCATCTTGCCGCTTGAGTTTCTGAGTTTTAAATTTACCTCCTTGAAAGGTTCTTAAAAGATGTGTTCGTTTTCTGTTTAAACCATAAACATTACACAAATCAATTTCATGGTTGGAAGTATTTTTTCATTTCTTTTCCTGAGTGTGATCGATGCGGAGAAAACTATCGGTAAACCACTGCACCCAATAGGGAAACAGCATAGTTGATTTAGGAGAATAAATCGTTTTACCATCTCTTTTACGAAATAAAACTGCCAAGTCTTCTACTTTAGGCAAATTCTTCTCAGAGTTAAACTTTGGATCAGGCGGTAAATGTCGTCCAATATAAGTGCGGTCATTAAGTAATTCCCAGGAAGTGTAAGTATCAGTTTTCTTAGGAATTGTAGTATCAGGAATATACTCATCCAGAGTCATCATACTGTAGGGATTAGGACGAGTAGGAATTTTGTAGATGAGACTATTGATCAAAGTTTTATTAACTTTGTGTTTCAAAAAATCATTACTTTGGACAATGTCCCAAATACCTTTAAAATTTGTTAAAACGAATGTTTGAAGTTTGTTATCCAACCCATCTTTAGATGTGTCTCTTTTCCCAGCCATAATTGTTTTTACCTTTATTTTTTCAAATGAGGTATTAAGTCAACTAGTTTAACCTAGAATCCCCTGCTATTGCTCAAAGCGAGTCAATGTCAAGATAGCGCATTAATTCAGTTTGTCGAGAATTTTTTGAAGATTCTTGGGTCGATAGTCCTTGCGGCTTTTCAAACGGTAAATTGCGCTTTCATGAAGATCTTCAATAGCATCGCTGACCTCACGAAACTTGATTCCTGCCAATTTAAAGAATCCAACATCGTTCTTAAAGTCACATTCATAATCGGGGTTGATGCCTGTGGGAATCACACTTGGATAATGGCCCAATCGTTGCGTTTTTGACACTCCCCAGCCTAAAGGCATGGGGATTCTTGCTTCATCCGTCCTCCCTAGACACCCAAATGCAAGCATTCAAATATCCCCGTTTGGATACGTCCACAAGCGCACACAGACTGTCCGACCGCGTTTGAAACGATTTATTCAAATTTTTTATTTCTCATTCCCACACTATGTCGCACTCAGCTGAGCATTGTGGATGGTGAAGCAGCGCGGTCTTGGGGGTTTTCCCCATGAGCGACTGCTGAACCCGAAGGGCGAGCTACCAACGTTGGCTATCTTAGGCGTATTACCGCAGTGCCATAAGTATGATATCACATCCGTATGCCCAGTTTAAATAAAGCCGTCCTAGAAGGACGGGGCTTTAGACCCAGTTTTTTCGGTAAACAGGGATTTTGGCGATCGCACAGGTGCCAGCGCACGCGCATGGCGATCGCTCACACTTGTTACTGCAACTGAATTACATTGCCTTGCTCGTCGTTGTGCGTAGTTATGAACCTGCAATCTGCTCTTGCTGTTTGTGATCTATCAAGATAGGTCTGAACCGCTCGAAGTTGTTGATGTCTACGCAGGGCGTACAATCGAGCTTGGTTTTCAGTTCAGCACTGAAGGAAATGAGCTGATCGGCAAGAACCTCACGGTCGGTTAAGCAGCCTTTGATTGCTATGAGTTCTCCCAGAGTCCACTCATACAGATTTCTGTCTGCATTGTTCATTATTACAATCAGTTCGTTCTTGGTTCTCATGATTTGGTTGAGAAGCTCATCTAGCTTGGCACTGATCAAATTGGCAATCAGGATGTTAAATGTCTCTTTGCCACCTATTATATGGATTAGTTCATCAACGTACTGCCCAACCAGAATTAAAAATGTCTGATTCCACTCGCTGCGGATGCTCGAAATCTTGATGTCAATATCTCTGTAGACTTTATTAATCTTATTGTTAATTGCAGTACTGTTAGTAACGAAGTTTATAATCTCACTGTTAATGAGAGCGTTGTTCATGACACCGTAGTGTAACCGCTGGTCAATGTAGTGCTGTAATTCCTCATTATCATTCACAATGTAGTGAGTCATTAATGGGATGTTATTTCTTATCTTCTGCTGAAAAGTTTGGTCGATTTGCTGAGCTATATACTGGTCGATGTAATCCTTGAATTCCTGCTTATCCGCAATCTTGTTGATAATGAATCCGATGTTGTTATTTATCTTTTGCTCAAAGATTTGGTCAACGAACTTGTTGACCTGCTGCTGACGACGACGTCTGCGGAACCACCAGAAAGGCAAACCCAGCAGTCCCAGCAAGAACAACCACGGCAGCGATGCAAATGGATTTCTATAAAGGGAGTTCAAGGTATTTTCTACAGGCGAGGGTATCCGATCCTCTGAGTCAATATTTCTTCCCGAAGGCGATGTATTGTTTCCGCCAGTTATGGGTAAGGGCTGACTCGTCTGTCCTGTTCCAGAAGGCTCTCCAGAAGGTTTATTTGTAGGATTTTGTGTAGCTTCATTTTTTCTTCCGGAAGGCGATGTATTGTTTCCGCCAACGATGGGCGAGACCTGACTACTCTGTCCTGTTCCAGAAGATCCTCCAGAGGGTTTATTTGTAGGATTTTGTGTAGCTTCATTACTCAACACTCCAGATGATGGGTTGTTTGTTCCTGCTGGTTTTGAGCCTCCTTCAGTACCTCCACCTGAAATACTATTTTTTTTAGATGAGGGATCATTGATGCCTTGTACTTGATTAGGTTTTTTATTAGAGGATTCCTGAGGCTGTCCTCCTATCCCTTCTGTAGAGTTTTCTTCACTCTCTAAATTCTTGAACGGTTGTTTAATTAAATGAGGTGGTGCATCAGAAAAAACGGGGGTTGGGAGCAACAGAGCCAAGAAAAGTGATACCCCAACATATGAATATCTTTTTTTTGCCATAAGTAGTCTTTCCAAGCCACGCAAAGTAATTTTTTATTGACTAGAGGTGCAGATTGAAATATCTTTAGGAAGCATTTTGTAGTTAATACCATTAAAAAAAAAGAATGCAACACATGATTGTCTATGTGACGGTTCTATCTGTCGCAAACATGAATCATTTTTTTTGTCAATTTTTTCACTTTTGTTTTGTTGAATTAGGTTGCGTTAAAGCAACGCAGTAACGCAACCTCTACACCATCAAATTTGAGTTAACTTAGCTTTAAGGGCTAAAGCCTAGTTATTTGCTTCCTGGTAATTGCTGCGATTGCTGTTGATCTATCGAGATAGGTCTGAACGGCTTGAATGTGTTGATGTCCACGCAGGCGGTTCCATCCAGCTTGGTTCTAAGTTGAGCGCTAAAGGTGACTAGCGTCTCGACAAGAACCTCACGGTCGGTTAAGCAGCCTTTGATTGCCATGAGTTCTCCCAGAGTCCACTCATAGAGTTGTCTGTCTGCACTGTTGATCAGCACAGTCAATTCGTTCTTGGTTCTGATGATTTGGTTGAGAAGCTCATCCACCTTGATGTTGATGATATTTGCGACTTGGGTGTTGAATGTGTCTCTGTCGCCTATTATGTTGATCACTTCATCAACGTACTGTCTCACCAGATTTAAGAATGTCTGATTCCACTCGTTGCGGACGCTGTCAATCTTGATGTCAATATCTCTGTAGACGTTATTAATCTTGTTGTTAATTTCCGTACTGTTGACAACCAAGTTGACAATTTCGTTGTTAATTTCAACGTTGTTGGTTACATTTTGCTGTAAGCGTCGGTCGATGTACTGATTTAATCCCTCATTGTTATTCACAATGTTCTGGGTAATCACTGGAATGTAATTTCGTACCTTTTGCTCATAAGTGTTGTCAATTTGCTGGCTGACGTACTGGTTCAGTTCAATATTGTTATTGACAAGCTTCTGAGTAATAACTCTGTTGAATGTCTCTGTGCCACCTATGATGTTGGTCAGTTCATTCACGTGCTGTGTAGCCAGATTGATGAATGTCCGATTCCACTCGTTGCGGAGGCTGGAAATCTTGTTGTCAATTTCAGTACTGTTGGCAACTAAGTTGACAATGTTGTTGTTCACTTCAGTGTTGCTGGTGACGCTGTGCTGTAAGCGCTGGTCGATGTACTGGTTGAATACCTCATTGTTATTGACAAGCTTCTGAATAATCAGTCTGTTGAATGTCTCTGTACCACCGATGACGTTGCTCAGTTCATCGACGTGTTGTGTAGCCAGATTGATGAATGTCTGATTCCACTCGTTGCGCAGGTTGGAAATCTTGTTGTTAATTTCAGTGCTGTTGGCAACCAAGTTGACAATCTGGTTGTTCACTTCAGTGTTGTTGGTGACACTGTGCTGTAAGCGCTGGTCGATGTACTGGTTTAATTGCTCATTGTTATTCACAATGTTGTGGGTAATCGCAGCGATGTGATTTTGTACTTTTTGCTCAAAAGTGTTGTCAATTTGCTGGCTGACGTACTGGTCAAGGTCAGTATTGTTATTGACAAGCTTCTGAATAATGACTCTGTTGAATGTCTCTGTACCACCGATGACGTTGCTCAGTTCATCCACATGCTGTGTAGCCAGATTGATAAATGTCTGATTCCACTCGTTGCGCAGGTTGGAAATCTTGTTGTTAATTTCAGTACTGTTGGCAACCAAGTTGACAATCTGGTTGTTCACTTCAGTGTTGTTGGTGACACTGTGCTGTAAACGCTGGTCGAAGTACTGGTTTAATTGCTCATTGTTATTCACAATGTTCTGGGTAATCACATTTCTGTGATTTTGTACCTTTTGCTCAAAAGTGTTGTCAATTTGCTGGCTGACGTACTGGTCGAGGTCAGTATTATTGTTGACAATATTTTGAGTAATTAGGTTAACGTTATTGCGTACCTTTTGCTCGAAGGAGGAGTCAATTTGCTGATCGACATGCCGATCAATGTACTGGTTGAGTTCCTGCTTATTGACAAGGTTGTTGATAATTAATTCGACGTTGTTACGTATCTTTTGCTCAAAGGAGGAGTCGATTTGCTGATCGACATGCCGATCAATGTGCTGGTTGAGTTCCTGCTTACGTACAACGTTGTTGACAATTAATCCGATGTTGTTACGTATCTTTTGGTCGAAGATTTGGTCGATTTGCTGATCGACATGCCGATCAATGTACTGGTTGAGTTCCTGCTTATTTAAAATGTTGTTGATAATTAATCCGATGTTGTTACGTATCCTTTGCTCAAAGGTTTGGTCAACGTACTGGTTGATCTGCTGGTTAATTCTCCTCGATATCTCAACGTTGATTTTATCTTCCACTAGCCTGTCTAAGTAGCTAGACCAGCTTTGCAATTGCTGGTTCAGACTAAACTCCATCTGCTCCTGATAGGCATCCATCGTAAACCTGACTTTTGCCACTTCTACAGCCAGGTTCTTAAAGTGCTTCTCGTAGTTCTTCAGGAGCCACTGTTCGAGCTGATCCCAATACTTAGCCTCGAGTGTTACATCGTTCTCATCTATTACATTGATAGATGCATCAATCTGCTGTAACTGCTCCTCCCACTTTTTCTTGAACTCGTCTTCGTTAAAGCGGAAGGTGAACTGTGTCGAGCTGTTCGCACCGACTGCTTCACGACTCGTGGATCCACCAGATCCACCTGTTGTGCCTTGAATATTTGTTACATTCTCCGTCGAGCTGTTTGCACCGACTGCTTCACGACTGACAGATCCACCTGTACCTATAACTGTCACACTGTTTGTAACAGTCCTGGTTGTAGTCGTCTGTCCTTGCCTCTGTTGTGTAACGTTATTATTCTCTTGCTTTTTATAGTTCTCAGCCAGTTCAGTTGCACTCACTGGCTCGATTGCCAGAATAATTTGTCCTTCATTATCTTCCTTGTAGGTGTCAAAAAATAAACCTGTCAAGGTAGTTTTTTCTTTGACCTCTAAAACGAATTCATCTTTGAGACCATTCAATGAAGACCAAGTTTCTTCAACTTCAATGCCTGTCAGGTTTGTAATAAATTTTCCGCCTTGAACCCAAATTAAAGCCCAAGGTTCTAGCTCAAACTTCTTGTTATCTGACCAATAAGTTGCATTGCCTTCACGAATTTTGAGGCGATAGTTTCCGGGGTTTAATTCAATGAAGTTAGCGCCCGATTGCTTCAAACTCGACAGGCTATTTTCATCCAGCACATAACAATTGCGTTTGCTATCTACTGTTAAAGTTTGAGGGTTGAAAAATGGCTTATTACTGGTAATTGAAAGCTCAATTAAACCACTATTGTCATCAGTATTAACATCAAAGAACAAGGCATTGACAACGGCTTTGTCTTTGACCTCTAACTGCAAATGATCATTATATCCATTTAAGGTTGTCCAGGTTGCGCCTACCTCATAACCTGTGGTTTTATTGATAAATTTCCTACCATCAACCCCATAGATCCAGAGTAAGACAAAAGGTTCTCCCTCTGTTTTCGCCTTGGCATAACTGTAGCGACCGCCGGTAATTCTGATATCAAAAGTACCTTTCTCTAAACTAAAAGAACTAGCAACATTTTGTTGCAGGTTGTTCATTTGGTCGGGGTTGATAACATAACAATTGTTTTTGGTATCGATTGTTAAAATGCTCATATCTTCCTCCTTGACCTCTTTAATTTCTGGAGAAACTTTTGTTGTTTCAGATTTTTGGTCTGAGTTGACTTGTGAGGTGGTTTCCGTCGTTACTACTGTCGCTGGTTCATAAAGAGCGATGCCTACCCAACGACCGACAGGATCGGTCGTGGCGACTAAAGTTCCTTTACCCGTGGTAGTATCAATACGGATTAATTGACCGTCTTTACCTAAGTTAAAAAACTTACCAGTCACGCCATAGAGAACATCGCCAACAAATTCCATGCTGGCAAGAGCAGGAAAGCCAATATCGCCGATCGTTTTAACTTCACCTGTATCGAGGTTGTAGCTTGCTAATAACTTCTTCTTGTCGTAACCAATCAAGGTAATATAAGCTTTGCCATCAGCATCAAATGCAACTTCGCCACAGTTGTAGTCTTTATTTGCTACCGATACTACTGGCGTCCCTTTACCTGTTCCCAGATTAATAGCAATCAGTTGTTTAGCAGTTGTGGCGTAGAGGGTTTGACGGTGGCGATTGTATGTTAAGCCAGCACAAGCAAAGCCAATATCACCAATTACCGTAGCATCACCTGAATTCAGGTCAATTTTAACTAGTCGAGTCTTGTCGCCCTCTCGATCAAGTCCATAGAGTTGGGAACCGACAAAAGCAATGTCAGAAACCTCTGTCACTATCTCGCCAATAAAAGTCGCTTTACCTCTGGCTAAATCCAGAGTATAAAGTTTGCTTAATTCATTGGAGACACAATCTTGGATATAAACTGCCCCTGGTTTGAGCTTAATAGTTTGAGGTGTGCGGCTGCCACAGATAACTTTTTCTAAGACTCCACTAAAACCACTGATAGCGTCTCTATCCGTAAAAGATTGTCCACCTGTTGAGGTTGCAAGTCTGGCGTATTCGGTTTTGATACCTTCTTGATGCTTGCTCTTGGAAGTTCCAAAATAGGTGTGAACGGTCACTCCTGCTGCTTGAGCTTTTTGGATAGCCAAATTAGCGGCGTTAACATCCTCTTGCTTTGTTTTATCTCCACCCCCTTCGAGTGCTTCATCGCCGAGATAAAAGATAGCTCGTGCTGCATCTTTGCGCCAATCAAAGTAATCTGAGATGTCTTCAATGGCGCGAGCTGCATCTTCCTGCGCTCCTGCGTCTGCAACTTCTCCTTTTTTTCGACCCCGGAGTTTGGATTCAGGTACCTTCTTTTGAGTCAGATAACCTCTAATAGTTTGGTCGAAGTTTGTACCTTTCCAAGTACCTTCTATACCCAACCAAACGACTCTTAAATCTGATGGACAACTAGATTTAGCTTTGGCGATCGCACTTGCAGCAGCATTGCTCAAAGCCTGCGCTTGGTCTTTCATCGAAGGACTAGTATCGATAACAATAACCAAATCAACAGCAGGTATAGAGTTTGCTTGCTTACTCACGCTTTTTTCCTTTTTTTCTTTTGGTTGAAACCGAAGAATTTCATACTTCAAGGGTCTATAAGTTATAAATCACTTGGAATGCAACATTCCTTTGAATTCATCCTTATTTTTTGCTGTTCTGATAAGTCGCTCCTTCTCATACTGACGTTTTTCAGCATGATTAACAACCTCTAAAAACTGGTCAAAAAATAACTAATAGCCAGATTTTTTCTAGCCTGACTATGTTTGACTATGTTTTTGAAGATTCTCCAAAACACTCATTCTTTTTTACAGCATCGGTAAATAGTAAAAATGACTTTTTACCATCTTTATGTTGCGTTTTTCTTCTATTTCGGGCACGTCGAGTAATTTGAATTAGAGCGGCGCACACAAGTTTCTAAAGAGGATTGCGTCCAAAAGCGTCAAAACTTTAATCTTCCTTAAATCTTCTATATTTCTAGGAATTATTTGATTATGGTTTGAATTTTGGTCGCTCATAGTGCTAACCCTGAATTTAGTTAATCCCTAGTTATTTATAACATTTCTTTGTATTCTCTGCAAAAAAAAATACCTAATAAATATTAAAAAAATCTTTTCATCTTACTATCGAGGTAAAAATAGGAAAATTCGATAATTTTTGACAAATTAAAAAAATAACGTCCAATTACAAAAAGTGGGAAAAGTAGGAAAAGTGGGAAAAGTAGGAAAAGAGTTTTTTAATTTTATAAATTCAAAAATAGTTTACATAAAAGACTGAGGCTATACAAAAAAACCTGCATATGCAGGTTTTTAACTGAACTGGTGTTCTATGCCGCGATTTGATTGCGGATCGCCCCCTTGGGGCGGTTTTAAAAGAGCATCGTTTTTTGGCGGGAGAAAAGCGCGAGCGGGGGGGAGCATTAGCATCCTTTCAAAGTCAATTGACATCCTCCCACCGCGCTCCCTAAAGTACCAGGTATAGGGGGGATTCCACAGCAAGAATCACTTCTTGGATTTCCTCTTTCCGCGATTCATCTCGCCGCCAAATCAGAAGACATCTCCAAAATAGAAGTATTTTGTGGTAAAAGAGTATCAAAGTAGCTTTTGTACCACAAAAAAATGAGTGATATATTAGGTTATATTAAAAAAAATCATCAGGAAACGCAGCGGTTGGTTGGTCTCAAGTATGAGCAACTAGAACAACTAATAAAACAGGCGCTAGCCTTACATACCCAAAAGCAAGAAGAAGTCGAAGCGCAGAAAGTTAGAATCATAAATAAAGGAGGAGGTCGTAAAGTAAAGTTATCGACGGAGGAGCAAATTCTGTTAACATTGATATATCTGAGACATTTGACAACATTTCAGTTGCTAGGTATCCAGTTTGGAGTGAGTGAATCAACCGCGAACGATACATTTAACTACTGGTTGCCACTCCTAGAAGAACTTTTGCCATCTAGTTTACTTGAACAGGTAAAAAAAAACGCCAGTGACTATGAAATTGTTCAAGAAGTTTTAACCGACTATGAACTAATAGTAGATAGTGCAGAACAGGCTAGAGAGAGACCTGGAGAGTATAAAGAACAGAAAAAGTATTACTCTGGGAAAAAGAAAAACCATACATTTAAAAATCAAATTACTGTTTTACCAGATGGCAAAGATATTGTTGATGTTATCGCGGGAGAACCAGGACCAAAAAGTGACATAATTTTATTTCGTCAAGGACAGAAAGGTTTTGACGCCATCAAAAATTTCAAGGGGATAAAGGTTATATTGGAGAGCCATCAATTAAGACTCCCATGAAAAAACCGAAAAGAGGAGAACTAAGCGAATCCCAAAAAAAGAAAAATAAAGAAATGGCTTCCGACCGAATATTTGTAGAATATTTAATTCGTATCTTGAAAATTTTCAGAGTCGCTTCTGAAAGATTTCGATTAAAGCCAAGTAAATATGAACAAATAATCATGACGATATGTGGACTTGTAAGATTCCGAATAGGAGCATTAGTTATGGCACTATAAAATAGCGCGAAATTCCCAGGAAAAATTGATATCCTAACTTGTGATTTTTTCCTGGTTATCAATCACTAACTGTCTCAAGCCCTTATTTTTCCGTTGAAACTGGCTCATATTTCAAGTTGGCGTTCAGTGACTCAAGTCCAGTTTTAGAGTGGTATTAGCATTTTTCGGAGATGTCTAGAGATTATGGCGGGAGCCTTCTCTCGGAATTAGGTAAACGAGTCCTCACTCGGCTTTTTACGTTGAACAGGACATGGGTATGCCTAAAAGTTATAGCTGCAATAATTACAAAGCATTAGACATCAGGAAACTGCCCTTTTACGATGAACAGCAGTAGTAAAAAAAGAGTTAAAATCAATCGTGAAATCAATTGCTTTAAAAGCTTCTAACGGCAAGTATCTTGGTCTAGATTCGACAAACGTGATGGCAAGCGTAGAAATTCGTTTTGTTCTGTCTACCAGACCCCTGAAAGCTAGCACTATTAGTTGGTGGGGAAAGTGTCGCTGGCTTTCTTGTGGGTTGGTTTAAAACCGTTAAACATTGTTTTGGGCTACATCGTTTTGGTCAGGGTACTCTGCTTAGGGTATATCGTTGGTTGGTACTCTGCCTAACTGCCTATATTTTGGCGCACTGCGCTTATTTATCAACAAACACTACAGATTTGCCTGATTAGGGAGAAGCTGCTCAAATTGCCCTCCAATTGATTTTGCCCCAAATACTTGTGTTTCTTCTTTTACTTGATTTGGAACGAATGATTCCTCTGGCACGGAGTTATGGTTTTGACATTCGTGTTTACAGGTGCATTCCGGTGAGCGCCCCACGAGGGGGAAGTTACGCATTCAAAACTCACGCATTCAAAAGTATTAAACTCCCTCGCAACTTTTGAAAGAAGCACCTGCATTCTTCACTTTCTGAAAGCCTTGGTATATCAAGGTTCTAAAATGTGCATCTTAGGAGTCTGGCAAGAAGGGTGTTTTTGGTTCAAAAAGGTCGATTGAGGCAAGAAATCTTTTGACAAACACGGAAAAGAGTCTGGATCTAACTTGCTGTGTGTACACTACTCAAATGGAGTCACCACATGAATGTTGACAAACTTCTGGACACTGTAGAACAAACTCTGCTCTCTAGGCAACTGAGTCCCCTTGAGCGCTTCATCCTGTGTCAGTCATGGCTCGGACGCAGTTATAGGGAGATGGCACCCGATGTGCCTATAGTATTGCTCAGATGAAGGATATTGGCTCCCAGTTGTGGCAAGCCCTTTCAGAAGCATTAGGGGAGAGAGTGACGAAAAAAAATTTGTTTTTAGTCCTCAAGCAATATTTGCTCTCCGAGACAGGTGAAGACGAGAAACGGATGCGGGAGATTTGCCTGATGAAAGTGTCAATGGTTTTTCAGCGATTTGGGCTGTTTCCCCACAAAACTGTTGCTAAGAATATTGACAATACATTAGATTCTTCTGATTCCTTGTGTCAAGCCTGATTGAGATGCTCTTACCCTGATTAAAAAAGTAGGAAAAGTAGATTTTCTCAGTCAACTTACGCCGATTATTAAAGATATACGAAACTTTTATATTATTCCGTCATAAACTTCTCTCGCTTGCTGATAAGATTTTCACAAATATAAATCGTATAAAGTCATTAAAATTTACACAAAAGGGGTGTAATTATGATTCTACTCCGTAAGATTGTTCCACAGGCTGTAATAACACAACGAGCAGAGGAACAGCTACACAAGCCCCATCTGGATCTGATTATATTAATAACTTTTATGTTTGGTATACCAACTATTTCCTGGGCTATCCAGCTCAATGCTGCTCTGAATCAACCTAATCATCTTGCAGACTTAGAGAATTACAGCGCAACGGGCGAGATGTTTTAGAAGTTCACCCGCGAGTAGCTAGAGGAAACAAGATTGTGACGACTCTCCCGCTACACCGAAGGTTAGCGGGAGCATCTAACCTCACAGTTAGAGTTTTCTGATTCATCGGACGGGTAACCCCGTATCCTCCACCTTAGGCAACGAAGCGTCCTCTCCGTTGTTTTGAACAAGTAGGTATCTAAATGCTCAATGCTTTATCCGTAAAGTGTTTTACCCAAAGAACGGGGATGTCAAACATCTTTCCTCCTTGGAACCCCCTACACTCTGTTGTCAAGGTTCAGTCCGTTCGATTGGGCTTTTGTTTTCCGGTCTTCGACCCGAACGGTGGACTACTGACTCGATCTGTTTTATTATACCGTGAAATCACTGGTATTGGGAGACTTCGCACTTTAAAGATTTCGCTTATATTGCCAATTGGAGGGGCTTTTACCCAGTCCAATTGCCCCACAATTCCCCTCACCGCCAAAGAGCGGTGTGGCGGGAGTACTCTTGTGGAGCTTTAGATGGATATTTTTTTCCAGAAACTAAGTCGTCAGTATCTCTGGTTGCTTAATAGTCTTGTCCTCTGCCTTCTAGGTCATACCAGCATAGCAGAAGCACAAATTCAGCCAGATGGAACGCTGCCAAGTAATACACGTGTAACAACCAATGGTAACACTTTCTTAATCGAGAATGGCACGCGAGTTGGTGGCAAACTGTTCCACAGCTTCTCTGAGTTTTCCGTGCCTACTGGCGGTGAAGCTTTCTTTAACAATGCGCTGGATATTCAAAATATTATCAATCGCGTCACGGGGAAAAACATATCTAATATTAATGGGTTAATTCGAGCTAATGGTACTGCTAACCTATTTCTCATCAACCCTAACGGAATTATCTTTGGTCCGAATGCTCAGTTAAATATTGGTGGCTCGTTCATCGGCTCTACAGCGAGTAGCATTAAGTTTGCAGATGGTAGCACCTTCAGTGCCATAAATCCAGGCGCGCCGCCACTGCTAACGATTAATGTTCCAATAGGCTTGCAGTTTGGGTCAAATCCAGGCAGCATTATTAATCAATCTCAAGCAACGAGTTTGGTACCGCTTCCACCCATCGACAGCGCAATTCCAATTCCTAGTAATGTTGGTCTCCAAGTCCAGCCCGGTCAAACATTGGCACTGGTGGGGGGTAATCTTACCTTTAATAACGGCAATCTCACGGCTTACCAAGGAAATATTCTACTAGGTAGTGTGGCGAGTCCCGGCTTAGTAAGCTTTATTCCAACTCCAACAGGCTTGGCTTTTAACTATGCAGACATCCAAAATTTCGGCAACATCGAGTTATCGGGTACAGCCTCAGTGACTGCTAGTGGCTTGGGTGGTGGCGCTATCCAAGTCAGGGGAGCAAGTGTGATGTTACGCGATCGCGCAAACCTAGCTTCTGATACTATAGGAAGTCTTGACGGTCGCGGTATCACAATTGATGCAACACAGTTCAAGCTTTTTGACCAGGCATTTGTTGGAGCTGGGACTTCAAGTACGGCTGCGGGAGGGGATATTGCTGTCCGCGCTGACTCTGTAGAACTTAAAGGAATCGGATTTGAGAACTTTGTCAACCTTTCTCTTCAACCGAGTCTGGATGGACAGCCTGACATGTTGCGTGCTCGGGAAAGTGTTTTTTCTACCGGGACTCTAGGTGCGGGAAGAGCAGGAAATATCACAATTGATACCAGACAGTTAACACTTCAAGATGGCTCATTAATAGTTACCCCGACATTTGGTACAGGATCTGGAGGAAATATTTTAATTCGCGCCTCCGAACTGGTAGAGGTGAATGGCTCTGGATTGATAGCCACAGCTTTTAATCAAGGAAACGCAGGCAATATAGTCATTGATACAGGAAAGCTGATTGTCCGGGATGGAGCAATTGTATCTGCAACCACTTTCAGTGCGGGACAAGGCGGGAATCTCATCGTGAGAGCTTCTGACTCCGTGGTATTATCAACATATCGAGAAAATAATTCGTTTGGTACTAACTTATCTACTAGCACTCTTCGTGGTACAGGAAAGGCGGGAAACTTAGAGATAAATACAGGTTCTGTGCTTGTAGAAGGGGGAGCGACGATAACTTCTGCAAGTGGGTCAGCAACAACAAGAAATAGACTGATTCGTTCTAGCGGTCGGGGTGGAAACGTAACCATAAATGCCTCGGACTCTGTCAAAGTCATTGGTACCTCAGCCAACACTCCTTATGTCCCCTCTCAAATTGTTACGGTGACGCTTGGAAGTGCTGATGCTGGTGACTTAAGAATTAATACCAAGCAATTAATTGTCCAAGATGGAGGTGGAGTAGGAGCCACGACTCTAGATACGGGACGGGGAGGAGACATCTTTATTAACGCTTCCCAATCGGTGCAAGTCAGTGGAAAAACCAGAGATACTCAGTTCCCCCCCAGTGGGATAGCGACAGCGTCTGGGGATCGGTTACTTACATCTTTGTACCCATTTAACCCGACAGGCGCAGCGGGAAATCTCAGTTTGACCACAGGAAAGTTAATTGTCCAGAATGGGGCAACTGTGAATGTCGAGAGTATTGGGGTGGGAAATGCAGGTACAATTAACGTTGTAGCGGATGCGATCGCCCTTAGCAACCAAGGTAGCATTAATGCCTCTACTGGCTCTGGTGCAGGGGGAAATATTAACCTACGAGCGCGAGACATACGGTTGCGCGGTGGTAGCCGGATTAGAACCGATGCGGATAGTTCTATTGGCGGTAACATCAATATTAATACCGATACCTTATTGGCTTGGGAAAATAGCGATATCACCGCCAATGCTAGAGCAGGTTCTGGCGGGAGAGTTAGCATCACCGCACAAGGAATCTTTGGCACTCAGTTTCGGAATAAACTGACACCAAAAAGTGACATCACCGCCACATCTAACCTCAGTCCTCAGTTCAATGGAACAGTGGAACTCGATACCGGGGAGATTAACCCCGCTCAAGGATTAGTTCAGTTACCAGAAAATTTTACACAAGCGAGCGATGGTATTGCCACTGGCTGTCCGGCAGATCAAGGAAACTACTTTATAATCACCGGACGAGGCGGCTTACCGGAAGACCCCAGACAGACGCTCAGAGGTCAGATTATTCTGCAGGATTTACGTCTGACAAGTGGTAGTAAACTCATTGAGGAGCAGGAGAGGATTTCTCAATCTCAGTTGATAGCAAAAAACCAACAACCAGCTTCGCTTGTTGAAGCGACGGGATGGCTGATCAATGCCCAAGGACAGGTAGAACTGGTGGCAAATACTCCACAAGTTAAGCGCAGCTTTGGGAATGATGAAATTGATTGTACTAAATTGAAACGCAACTAGGACTTACGCACTTTACAGTTTTGAAAGCACTAGAAATCGTAGGCTGGGTATTGCCCATAAAAGCCTATGTAATAGGCATTTGAGATACTGGCGGCAATGCCCACCTTACAGAGAACCGCTGTAAACAAGTTTTTGTTCAAAAAATTACAAAATGCTCATTATTTCCTCACTTTTTATATGTATTTTCAACTTGAATGTTCTCATTGAGACGAACTCATATTATGTCCGGCTAATTGGTTATGATTACCACGTTAACTGCACCCCACCCCGCGCCGCCCCTCCCCCCCAGCGGTCCGGGGAGGTGAAGCGCAGCTTTACCGGGGTGGGGTTCTTAGGGTAATGATAAGTATTTAACCGGACTTGATATCATGCATCTTAAAAATAGTTCAAACCGAACATTGGGCTGAAGGTACATAATCAATTTTTTGGCGTAAGTTGTAGCGACGGTAGAATGTGAAACCCTATCACCACCTAGTCTTAGCACTGCTGACTTTTTTACTGGTGATCACAGTTTTACCAGCCGCAGCCGAATTCAATTCAAAATTAAAAATATCTTACGCGAAGGGCTACGCCGCAGAAAATTCAAGAAGTACAACGAAATACGAGATACAAAATACGAATTCTCCAGTTACCCTACTCGAACAAGGAAAGCAACTTTACGATGCGGGACGGTTTGCAGAGGCTGCACAAGTGTGGGAAAAGGCGGCTTTTGCATTTGAGCAAAAGGGAGAACGGCACAATCAAGCCATCAGCTACAACTATCTCGCGATTGTGTATCAAGACTTAGGACAGTGGAAGGCAGCACAAAAAGCCAGTACCCAAGCTCTCAACCTCTTGCCAAGTACTGATGCTCCTTTGCTTTACGCTCAAGTCCTCAATACCCAAGGCAGTATCGAGCTAAATACAGGTCATGCCGAAACCGCCTTGGAAACTTGGAAACAGGCAGAGAAACGTTATCGTTCCCTCAAGGATGTGACGGGAATTGTTCTTAGCCAAATTAACCAAGCTCAAGCACTGCAAACCTTGGGACTGTATCGAAGAGCGCGAAGTATACTAGAGCAAGTCAATCAAGACCTGGCTGCCTTGCCTGACTCCTTGCTTAAAGCCAGACAATTGCGGAGTTTGGGTGTGACTTTGCAAGTTGTGGGAGATTTGCAAAACTCTCAAACCGTTTTAACCGAGAGTTTAACCATTGCCAAACAGCTAAATTCGACACCAGATATCGGAGAAACCCTCTTTAGATTGGGGAACACTGCTAGGGCAATAGGGGATTTTCAGGCTGCGTTGGCGTTTTATCAACAAGCAACAAACACAAGCAAAAATCCGCGCACCCAGTTAGAGGCTCAACTTAATCAACTTAGTCTTTTGGTGACAACAAAGCAACAACAAGCAGCGCTGTCACTACTTCCTCAAATTCAAGCGCGTCTTTTTAACCTTCCTCCTAGTCATGCTGTTGTCTACGCTCAGGTTAATTTAGCAGAAAGCTTGACAAAGTTGTCAATAGTTTTTAATAAAAAACAAAACACAAAGGATATTTCTCAAATATTAGTTCGGGCAGTGCAACAGGCAAGAGAATTAAAAGACTCTAGGGGAGAATCTTACGCGTTGGGACAACTGGGGCATTTGTACGAACAAACTCAACAATGGTCAGAAGCACTGATACTCACACAACAAGCACTTGTTCTGGCTCAGAAAATACAGGCAACAGATATTGCCGCAACCTGGTACTGGCAACAGGGGCGAATTCTCAACGCACAAGGCAACACAACAGCAGCGATTGCAGCTTATGACCAAGCAGTCACTATTTTACAATCTTTGCGTCAGGACTTAGTGGCAGTAAATCCTGTTGTGCAGTTTTCTTTCCGAGACGAGGTTGAACCTCTCTATCGCCAGTTGGTGCAATTGCTGTTGCAAAATGTAGACAGCTTACCTGAAACGAACAAGCAACAACGCCTCCAACGCTCTCGGCAAGTGATTGAGGCGTTGCAACTGGCTGAGTTAGAAAACTTTTTCCGGGAAGCTTGCCTAACATATAAACCCAGAGCGATCGAGACAATTGACCCAACAGCAGCTGTTATCTATCCTATCGTGCTTCACCAACGCTTAGAAGTGATTTTCTCCCTGCCCGGACAGCCATTGCAACATTACGGAATCGAGATTTCACCACAAGAAACAGCGAGAGTGTTTGCACAATTGCGTCAGTCTTTGAACCCTGTTTTTTTGCCGAACGAGGTGTTACCTCCCGCGCAACAGGTCTATGATTGGCTGGTGCGTCCTATGTCGGCAGAGTTAGAGCGTCACTCAATTAAAACGTTGGTATTTGTCCTCGATGATTTTTTACGCAGTCTGCCGATGGCAGTTCTCCACGATGGTCAGCAGTATTTGGTAGAGCGGTATAATATTGCCCTGGCTCCAGGTTTGCAGCTTTTAGATTCGCGTGCTCTATCTGCTCAACAAATAAAAACTTTGGCTGGGGGTTTATCTGAGGCGCGTCAAGGGTTTTCTGCTTTACCTGGCGTAAAAACAGAGATTCAACAAATTGCTGCTACCCTCTCAACAAAAGTCTTACTCAACGAAAAGTTTACTCGCTCTAATTTCCTAGACCGAGTTGAGAACCAACCGTTTTCTGTAATTCATCTGGCAAGCCACGGTCAATTTAGCTCGAAAGCCGAAGACACCTTTCTCCTAGCTTGGGACGATCGCATTCATGTCAAAGATTTGGATCGACTGCTAACAGGAGAGGGCAAAAACAGTTCTCTGCGCGATCGCCAACCGATTGAACTCTTAGTTCTCAGTGCTTGTCAGACTGCTAAAGGCGATAACCGAGCTGCTTTAGGACTCGCTGGAGTTGCTGTCCGTTCTGGAGCCAGGAGTACCTTGGCAACGCTTTGGTCAGTACAGGATTTGTCCACTGCTCAACTGATGGCTGAATTTTACCGCCGCTTTACCCAACCTGGCGTCACCAAAGCTGAAGCACTGCGCCACAGCCAACTCTCTTTGTTAAATTCACCTCAGTACAAACATCCTTACTACTGGGCAGCGTTTGTTCTGGTGGGAAATTGGCAATGAGAAGGAGTCAGAAGACACAATTCACAATTCAGAATAACCCCACGAACGCCACATCCTTCAACGGGGGAGACCCCCGCAACGGAGTGGCTCATGAATTCGGGGGTTTCGGTAAAGAAGCTATCGCTTTTCTTTTTCTCCACGGATAAATCCGGGGGATGCGCGACCATTATTCACCCACGCCTACGGACAGGAGTTCATTCTGACTCCTGGCTCCTGACTCCTGAATTCTTTTTCGGTAATTTTTGCTCGGCTAGTCGTGCTTGGCTATCTGGTCAGAGGTTGGTGACTCGTTGGAAACCCGCTAGTCGGGAGAATCAGACTGCCTACTTTTTATCCCACTTTTCCTACTTTTTCCACTTTTTTGTCGGATATAGCAGGGGACTGGGGACTGGGGACTGGGGACTGGGTGAAAAGTCTTTTTGTGTCTAGGTTTTATCATCTGTTGATGTCCTAACCACCTTGGCTGTTGCTATAGAATCCTCAAAATCCCATTTTTTCCCACTTTACTTAAGACTTCAAATCAATATTATGATTGTCTCAGATCTTGCACACCTCAGTATAAAGCCGTTTACAAGAAAAAAAAGTGCTAAAAGTTACATTATTTTCATTGAATTTTCTCGCCAATATAAGGCTTTGAGCTTTCGTATTGAGTATAAAAATTTCGTTCAATTAAGTAAAGATTGATTATTGTTAGGGTCATTCATTATTGAGTATGTACACCTTTCTGCATAAAACTTTAACTCCAGACCCTAAATACCATATTTTGTTTATCCAATATTTATATTCATTGTTGTAAAATTTCTGACGTGATGTTCTATACGGCATTTACTGATGGCATCAAGTGAGTATTTAAAATTGTTAACAATAGGGTTAACCCTAGAACTCTTACTGAGTTTGAGCCTAACTGCAGACGCTCAACCAAAATTAAAAGTAACAAGTGCTGCTTTATTACAAAAAAATACAACTGTATCGCAAGAGAATTTTATCCCACCCAAAGAAGGGAAACCAAAACAGACCTCTGGTGCCGGTTCACGCAGTGAACTCAAGTGTTCCCACAAAGAAGGTGCAATTCGACCTCTCATGCCAAAAGAAAACTACGGGTTAACATTGCAGGAGCGCCCAACTATATTCATCCAGATGCCCAAAACATCTGCACGTCAAGTCGTGTTAATGTTTCGAGATGAAACAGGGCAGTTTTACGAAAGAGCATTTTTACCGATCAATTCTCACGATGCAATTGTTGGTTTTACTCTACCCAAGCAAAAGAAACCCTTGGCTGTGAGCAAAAGTTACCAATGGTCTTTAGTGGTTGTCTGTGGAGAAACTGTACAACCAGACGATCCTGTATTTATGGGTTGGGTGCAGAGGGTGCCGAGAACATCTGAGTTGGAGAGTGAACTGAGGCAAAAAAAAACTGCGATTGAGCAAGTGGCATGGTATGGTAAAATGGGCTACTGGTACGATATGCTCAGCACAATTGTGCAAGCAAAGCAATTGAATCCTGAGGATGCCAAATTGATAGCCATCTGGCGAGACTTGTTGGAGTCTGAAGGAATAAGTAATTAAGTATAAATCTTTCAAATAATTATGTTAGCGAAGCTCTGTCCAAAGCCGAGCATCACTAATAATCTGCTCAATGAATGCCAAATTTTCTTGGCTTTCAGCTTGCTTAAGATATTCAATCGCAATCTGTCCAACAGCAGGTTGCTCGGTGGAAATTGCAACTAACAACTCTACTGTCTGACGAAGTTGAATTTTTTCTAATTGCCGATTCGTGACCATCGGCAGGGTAATAGCAGCAACCACAAGTCCAATCATCGGGGGGACAGTAGGAATCCACCAAGCCTGTAAAAAGGCAAGGTAGGCAGTTCCCATCAGCCCAACCGCTGCAATCACAATGGCAGTGACTATAGATGTGGGTGACTTGCTCTGCCAACCTAACGCAGCCCCGACTGCAGCCCACAGCAAAATCCAAAGCAACTCAACTGGTTTAGACCAAACCTTTAGCAGTGGTCGCCCTTCCAGCGCAGCATTCAAAATCATGCTAGTGATATTAGCATGGATCGTTACTCCTGCCATTTGTTTAGGGAAATCAAACATCTGGCTGCTGTAAGGTGTTTGAAATAAGTCGTTGAGGCTTTCCGCTGTGGAGCCAATCAGGACGACGCGATCGCGCACCTTTTCTTGTGGTATTTTATTAGCTAACAAATCTGTAAGAGAAAAGGTCTCAAACTGTTTTTGAGTGCCATGAAAGTTGAGCAAAATTTGAAAACCACCTGCATCAGCCTGGACATAGCCTCCGTCATGGGGTTGAAAGGGAACAAAAACTGCTTTCCCCAGCTGAATTTGGTTACGATTGTTGCTTTGGGGTTTGGGGGTGATGCCAAGAGCTTCTAAGTAGCTTAGTGCTAACCGCAAACCCAGATTAAAGTGTAACGAAGAGTCTTCGAGTTGAACGCTAAGCAAGGCGCGACGTAACTTACCATCCCCATCTAAAACCTGATCGGCAAGACCCACCTGACCTAATTGTGCTAAAACTGGGGGCGGCGCAACTTGGTTCCCCACCGCCTTCTGAATGCCAATCAGATTCGGAGTTGTTTTGTACTGTTCTACTAATTCCTGATAACCTGGTTCCACAGGCAAATCTCGATACAAATCCAGCCCGATCGCTCTGGGTTTAGAGCTTTTTAATGTCTGGATTGCTTGAGCCAACACCCGATCCGGCAGAGGATACTGACCTATTTGCACAATATCTGGCTCGTCAATTGTAATAATGGTAATGCGAGGGTCAACTTCTGCTGCAGGACGTGTCTGAAAAAAGCGATCTAGCATCGTCCACTCCATCCCCTGTAGTAGCCCGGTAAAACGTACAAGAATAACCAAACTAGCAACTCCACAGGCAATGCTCGTAATCCAACGTTTGCCCAAATTTAGTTTTTGGGCGTTTCGTTTCGCGCTTTTGCGTGCGTCAGTCAGTATTTGATTCGCTTGTTGCGCGGCAAATACGGCAAATTCAGCCTTTTCTCGTTCGATTTGTCTTGCTTGTTTTTCTTGTGCTAAATCAGTTTCAACTTTTCGCTTGGCAAGTTCGGTGCTGGCAGCGAGAAAGCGATAATCTAAGTCACTGAGCCTTTTATTTTTTGACCAAGCCAGTGCTTGCTGCAATGGGATTCCGAAAAGAAGCTGCGAGTCATCATGTTGATTGGAAGCAATCCAAGCCTTGAAGCGTTGCGCGTAAGGACGCAAATTATCCATGTGTCTGGCAACCCATTCTGAATTAAAAACTGCTTGATAGATTCGGTTTTTCACCTTCAGGTATCCGTGCTGATTCACAACCAAACCTGACAGAAGCAGTTCAATTTGTTCTCGACTGTCATCGGTTGGCACATCTTCAAGAGCCAGAATTTGTTGATATATGCCAAGTGTTCGACTTGCAATTTGCTCGTTCGCAAGCAGGCGATCGCGGATCGTCCGCAAATGTTCCGGCTCATCCTGAGATTCCCACTTCTGGATAATGTGTGACCTAACGATACTTTCCACCCAAAATGCTTCGGTACCAGGGGGAATCATCATCGTCCCACTCACTGTATCTTGACTTGAACTGACAACCAACTTACACAGTTTTTGCGTCAGAAATGGTTGTCCTCCTGTCCAAGCTAAAATTTCTTGCAGAATTGCCTGGGCATCACCGCCTTTAACGTCTAATCCATGAGCTAATGGCTGTACTTCCTTTATACTAAAGCCCTTGAGCTCTATCGCTTTACCAATATTAAACGGAGTACGCTTTGGATCTTGAATTAAATCTGATGGTGTTGTCACACCAAAGATGACAAATGTGATGCGCTTGTATTCTGGGTCGATAGCTCTGCGATTATAACAAAACCGAATCAAGGCAAAAAAGTCATCAACAGAAAAATCGAGGCTGAGAATACTATCAACTTCATCAATGAAAATGAACAGTCTTTCCTCAGGAAACTGAACCAGCAGGACTTCGGAAATAAACCGGCTCAGTCTCTGAAGTAAAGGAATATCTTCCTGCTCCCGCCACCAAGCTTTTAAGTTCATTTTCCCAAGCAGCTTGAAACCTAACCATAACTCAGCAATCACTCCCTTGTACCACTGCTCTGGAGTAATATTTTCACAGCCAATATTAGTCATATCTACAGTGGTGCATCTAAACCCATCTTGTTGCAGGCGATGCCGAGTTCTTACCAGAAGTGAGGACTTGCCCATTTGCCGGGAGTTAAGGACATAGCAAAATTCACCCCCCTTCAACGCTTCATAGAGGTGTTCATCAGCTTCTCGTTCTACATAGCTAGGAGCATCAATCGTTAGACTACCGCCAACTTGATATGTATAACGGTTCATTTGAAAATCTGAAGGTGTCGTAGACTTGGCATTTTAGCATCCAATTATACTTTTTATTACTTAGTACTGAATCAACTCATTTAGCACTGAATCAACTCATTATGATGCTATCCACAGAAACCACGTTGGAAAGACAAATTCTTCACAACTTTTTACTGGTATAAAATATTAGTTTGAGAATTTTAGGTTTACGTGTTTATTTTTATCTTCTATAGATTGTATTTGTCAAGTTCATACTTCTTAAAGCTTCTAAATAGTGACATTTAATAGTGACATTTATAGGTCTCCCAGCTATTAGTGTAAAAACGAGTCACCCCAACGGGCTACAGCAGTGCTTTGATTTGTAGAAATGCCTGCTCACTCTTGCCTCTAACGTAGTTCAGTAAGAACTCAGGCTTGTCAGATGGGCTTTTCAAGCCCCCGGATTTATCCGTGGGGTTTCTGACCGACGCTTTCTACAAGTCAACTATTGCTTTGCTCAGAAGTCTTCCCGTTTTCAAAATAATTGAAAATCTAATATTTAGGTGGAAAGCTACTCTCAGTCTTTTAGGCAATTGACTTAAGTATGATTGTAAATATAACATACAAATTCATCCTTCTCAAGACATAATTGCAGGGGCAGGGTAAGTAGACCTATGTTTGTAAAGGGGCTATATTGGTGGCTCTATTTCCCATAGAGCAATTCTTGTCAGACTATAAGCAAAAGTTTATACATACTTTTCTTACCTTTCCTACCATTAACAAAAAATTTCTAAAATCATGTTTAATGGAATTCAAATATTAACCTACTTTTCTTACTTTTTTCAGATTATTTATTGTCAAATCATGACTTTTCTGGGTTAATTATATAAAACTATAAATAATATATTAAAGATTTTAAAAAATATAAAGGGATTGCCTAATAAATCTATAGTGCTGTATGATGAATCACATGAATTACTAGTTGCCAAAAAAAATACTGATGCTGTATTATGACCGCAAGCACTACTAAATTTAAGAGACTAAATTTAAGAGAATGTTTGGGAATATGTCGTGCAAACCATCTCCCAACTTAACACTCTGTTTGAGGTAATTTGAGAAATCAAATTTTAGCTTTTATAGAGCGTAAGGATGCCAACTCTTAGTTTAGACACTTACAGCGTCCGGATTTTTAAACTGTTGTTGACTAGCCACATATCTGAATGTAAATTAAATAGCATGTAAATGAAATAGCTAATTGTTGAGTTTTCTTTGTTTGTGGTCATCGGTCACCAATATCTCAAATGTTCATTGCATAAGCTTTTATGGGCTTTAGCCCTACCTAAGATTTGTAGCGTAACCATAGAATAAGCGCTGTCAATAACTAATTGTTGAGGCGTAAAGTTAGGCTTTGATAGTTCTTTTGCTCTCACTCCTTTCTTTTATTGTCTACAGATACTCAAACTGAGGCACAACTTGAGATGAAGTGTTTTCTACAGATAGCTTTGTGTGACAGGAGATTTGAAAGATTAAACCTCTTACAAAAATATATGAATCCTGAGAGTAAAACACAGAACCCAGCAGAAATTCACCAATTCTGATTTCTGAGTTATGATGACTTTGCTTGTGTAAGGATTCTCAAACTCTTGTCTGTTAACGATGTATTAAACGACAATTGAATAAATAGAATAAATAATTTTTCAGGCGCTTTCTTTGGGCTTCGATGGTCTTTTTGATCTCAGTCCCGCCAACGAAACCTTCTTGTTATCTGTGGTGTATTTATCAATGAGGGAGGTTGAATTGCATAGAAGGTGTGACCGAAATCGAAAACGTTCAAAACGACGCGCTATTTACTGTCCGATTCATGGATGCTATCTCGATAGTGTCAGTCAAAAATATTCATTGTTTGCTAATCGCACCGCACCACTCCAGCCAGGAGGACTCAGTAGACACAATGTCCTCATATTGGTAGAAACTGAAACCGCAGTTCATTTAGAAAGTGCATGGTTGGAAGCATTCTGGTGCGATCGCTGCCAAGAAACGAAATGGTATCGCGTTCAAAAGATCCTTAGCAAAGGGGCTCTTCAGAAGGTTTGCACTTATCAAGTGTCGCTAGCACCACGAAAAATTTGGCAGCAAGCAGTGGGGGTCATTCATCCCGATGGAAACCCTTCTGTCGGAGAATTTACTCGCAGACATGCAAAGAGGCTTGACTACGGAGCTTGCAAAGATTTCCCGTTTGAAAGTTGAACGGCGTTGCAGCCGGCATTCGTCACAAAACCCATCTAGTTTACCAAGGAGAACTAAGTTATGAATCAACTCTTAGAGGAAATTTATTCAACCAAATCTGTTAAGGATGCTCAAGGAAATTCAATAAATCCTTTTCCTACCGCTACTCCTTATGATATTGGCACGATTCTCAATGAGCTTATCCAAAAAAACAATCTGGAAAGAACGCTAGAAATAGGCATGGCTTATGGTTTGTCTACTCTGTTTATTTGTCAAGCACACCATGACAAGGGTAGAGGAATTCATACTGCCATTGACCCAATGCAAAATAGCGTATGGAAATCCATTGGATTATTGAATGTTGAAAGAGCCGGTTTTGCAGACAAAGTACGATTTTTAGAGGCTTGTTCTGACGAAGCTTTACCTCAACTTGTAGCCAAAGGAGAAAAACTTGATTTTGCGTTCATTGATGGCTCACATCATTTCGATTACACTTTGGTAGATTTCTTCTACGTTGACAAATTGTTAGAGGTAGGCGGGTATGTCGTTTTTGATGATATATGGATGCCTGGAATTAGAAAACTTGTGTCTTATATCTTAAGAAACAGGGATTATCAGTTGACGAAGGTTGATACCAAAGCCAGTATTTGGCAAGGTTTAACGAAATCTACAAAACGTTTTCTTCAGAATCCCTTTGAACGAGAATACGGAGGGATCAAATTTCTTTTCAATAATATTTGTGTTTTGAAGAAAATCTCTGAAGATAACCGTCACTGGGATTATCATCGTTCATTCTAAATCTTTTGTCTGGAATCGAGTCAACAATACTAAGCAAATCAGGTTGCATATCGGATAATGTCAAGAACTTCTTTCATCAGGTCTGTACTCTACTGGATTTTTGTTAACGATACTAAGCATGTCTATTCTGAGTTACAATCGGTAGCGTTAACCATGCTCCCCTCCAAAGATATTTTGGAGGGGATTCTATTATGTAATTACCTGTTAATGAGTCACTAGCAAATTGGGTGAAAAATACAGATATGATTGGTTTGAATTGCCTTTATTTATATGTTTAAAAAGTCCTCAATGAGCAGACGTCGTTTGTTATACATGGGTGTATCAGGTTTGGCAGGGGCGATCGCTGTTGCAGTGGCAAAAGATAGATTACCAATCTACCCTAGCCAAGCGGTTAACAACCTAACAAGAGATTTTAAAGTTGCAGGGCTAACTCCTTTAAAAGGGCGTGCTACGGCTAAGGGATTAATTTATGGAGCAGCATCTGGGCAAGATTTTCTTGCCTCAGACAAAACATTACAAGCTAGTATTGTTCGAGAGTGCGGCATTTTGGTGCCGGAGAACGAGCTTAAATGGCAATTTTTACGCCCTCGTCCAGACGTATTTGACTTTAGCAAATCAGATTGGCTTGCTCAATTTGCCCGCACTCACAAAATGCTTTTTCGAGGACATACTTTAGTTTGGTATGAGCAGTTACCTGAGTGGTTTAAGGAGGTAGTTAACCGCCAGAATGCGGAAAAATTTTTCGTGGAACATATAACAACTGTGACTAAACGCTACGCTGGTCAAATGCACTCTTGGGATGTTGTCAACGAGGCTATTGAACCAGATGATGGACAAAAAGCAGGCTTGCGAAAAAGTCCGTGGCTCGAGTTTTTAGGTCCAGATTACATAGAGCTTGCCTATCGCCTTGCAGCTCAAGCGGACCCGAAAGCTATGTTAGTCTACAACGAAAACGCGCTGGAGTATAGCGGTCGCAAAGAAGAAGTCAAAAGAACCGCTGTTCTGAAACTATTAGAACGTTTGAAATCTAGAGGAACACCGATTCATGCCCTTGGTATCCAATCTCACCTAGTTGCTCAAGAAGGTGCGTTAAATGCCAAAAAACTACGGAGTTTTCTCTCTGATGTGGCTAGTCTTGGTCTCAAAATTCTGATTACCGAACTAGATGTGTCAGACCAAAAATTACCTTTAGATCCTGCTGTTCGCGATCGCATTGTCGCCAGTGTATACGAAGACTATCTTTCGGTGGTGCTAGATGAAAAAGCAGTGATTGCGGTATTAAATTGGGGATTGAGCGATAGACACACCTGGCTTTCAACGTTTACTCCCCGCTCAGATGGTGCGCCAGTACGTCCTTTGCCACTAGATTCAAGCTTCAAACCCAAGTTGGCATGGAATGCTATGGCAAGAGCGTTTGATCAAGCTCGGAAACGTTGACCCTACACCCTTCTCAAGTCATCGAGCTTTTCTTTGTTGCAGAATTGAAAACTTATTGCTAATTCGACTCAAATTATGGAAAAAATGCTTGCCAATAAGGTTGCAGTGATTCGACTCAAACGTTCTTTAAATGCCGCTAATGCATTGGACTTTGAGCGGGAATTGACAACAGCTATAATGCAAAATGATTGTGCCACCTTATTAATAGATTTAGAGCAAGTAGAATCCTTGGACAGTGCCGGATTGATGGCTTTAGTATCAGGGCTAAAGTTAGCTCAGCGATTAGGACGGAGCTTGAGTCTTTGCTCTGTGTCGCCCACAATTAAAATCATTTTTGAAGTTACCCAGCTTGATACAGTGTTTGACATATTTGAATGCCAATCTGCATTTACAGGCACTTACTCCCGTTCATGTTTAAGTACCTGAGAACCGCTTTCCAAAAAAATGGTGTTTTTTTTTAGCAGTTGTGTAGAAAATCTTTGGAGGAACTATCTAAATGAACAAATTTGATGAGATAGTATTACTTGGAACTAGGTTTCATAAACTCAAAGTTAATCAACTCATCGATTACGCTGTCAAAGCGGCAAAACTTGACAAGAAAACCACCATATGTCACGTAAATATTCGGGGAATGAACTTTGCCTACGAACTCCCTTGGTATAGAGAGTTTCTCAACAAATCTGATTTAGTCTTTTGCGATGGATTTGGTGTTCTAGTAGGAGCAAAACTCTGCGGCTGCAACGCAGATTCATCTCATCGCATGACCTGTCCAGATTACATTGAGGATTTTGCCAAAGCTTGTGAACGGGAAAATGTTTCCTTGTTCCTGCTTGCTGGCGAGCCAGGTACCGTAGATAAAGCGATCGCTAAGCTAAAAGTGGTTGCACCAAATTTAAAAGTGAAAGGACATCACGGTTATTTTGACAAGTCTGGTGAGGAAAATGAATCTGTCATCGAAGAAATCAATAAATTTAAGCCAGATATTTTGTATATTGGCTTTGGTATGCCGTTACAAGAACGTTGGATTCTAAATAATGCAGAGAAAATAGAGACAAAAGTGTTTCTGCCTCTAGGTGCATGTCTTGATTTTTATACTGGCAATGTCAACAGAGGCCCACGTTGGATGACCAATAGCGGACTAGAGTGGTTAACACGATTGATCACAGAACCACAACGCTTATGGCATCGTTATGTGGTTGGCAATCCGCTGTTTTTTTATCGGGTTCTACAGGAACGGTTTACAAAACTTTTAAGAAAGCGCTCTCGACCGTCATCACAATACTAAGCGTCCCTTGCCATTGGACTTATACTTAAGTTCAGTTAGTATCGAATGTTATGGCAAGCGTATATTCCATAGTGTTTCCACATAGACTGTAACTCCGTAACTACCTGTAGTTAGTGACAAGGCAGTAAATCGCGCAAATGTAGTTAACAGTATAAATACAGGGGTAACAAGAATCGTGACATCTCAATCTTTATTAGTTTCAGGGTTTAAACCAGATTTAAGGTCAGCAAGTGGCACAAGGATACAGAAAGGATTAACTAGCAAATTTCTGCGGGTAGGAACACTTATCTCGCTAGATGTCATTTCTCTGACCTTAGCATGGAAGTTAGCAATCATTAATGGCACTCCATTAGATTCCCCTTGGACACAAAAAGCCTCTTTTCTACTGCTCATTCTGACAGTAGAAATAGGCATGATTGCAACTGGAGGACTGTATAAATCAGGTGGAAATCGTCGTAACTATCCTGGTCTGATTAAAGCAGTCACGCTGTCAGAACTTCTACTGTTGCTGATTGCTTTTCTCTACGAACCAGACAGCTATGTCTCGCGCTCAACTTTTCTACTGTTTTGGTTGTTGTCTGTAGTTTTCATCTGTACCGCTCGCTTTACCTGTGATGTAGCCACAAGAGTGCTTCGTAGTAAAGGAGCAATTCGCCATCCCGTTTTTCTGATTACGGATCTCGAAGACAAAGAAAGCCATATTCGGTTAATAGAGAAAGAGAATTGCTACACCGTACAGGGAATTGCTGACTCTAGCAGTTTGGATCGGATGAACCGAGAGGCAACCTTTGAATATCTACGCACACAGGGTATAGAAGAGGCTTTTGTTTCTTGGAATGCCATTAAGAACCGTTTATATGTTTGCTGGGGTTTCCAAACAGCTGGCATTACCCTACGAATACTGCCAATTGAGAGTGAAGTTCATCACCCTAAATCAGCCGTATTTTGGATGATTGGTGAAGTCCCTTGCATGACAATACCAGCACCAATCATCGCAGGCGGCGATTTTTGGGTAAAGCGGAGTTTTGACCTTTGTGGTTCGATTGTTCTGTTACTCCTGCTGTCTCCTGTCTATCTGGTGATAGCTACACTCATTAAGTTAGATTCTTCTGGACCAGTGTTCTTCCGACAAAATCGAATTGGTCTGCATGGTAAGAGTTTCAAGATTTGGAAATTCCGCACGATGGTTACTAACGCCGAAAAGTTGCAGGCGGCGCTAGAAGCAAAGAATGAAATCAAGGATGGGGTTCTCTTTAAAATGAAAGACGACCCTCGGATCACACGGATAGGCAAATTCCTGCGCCGTTACAGTCTGGACGAATTGCCACAACTGTTTAATGTTGTCCTTGGAGAGATGAGTTTGGTTGGTCCGCGTCCTCTCCCTATGAGGGACGTAGAAAGGTTCAAGACAAAGCACTTTATTCGGCAAGAAGTTCTGCCTGGTATTACCGGATTGTGGCAGGTTTCTGGTCGCTCCGATATCGAGAATTTTGAAGATGGGGTGAAATTAGATATCGGTTACATAGAAAATTGGTCTGTGTGGCTGGATCTGCAAATTTTGCTGAAAACTGTCAAGGTTGTCCTTGGTAAGACAGGTGCCTACTAAGTAGCTTAACAGGCTTGCGGAAGTCCTCACCCTCAGCCGACAGGCAGGGTGGGGGTCACCTATAGGAGACATAATTTGCTATAGCAATCCTAAATCATAAGCCCTACGGGCATGTTACGCGTTGGCGCAGCCTGTCCGCAGGACTTACGTAAAATTCTCTCTTCTCTTGGCGCTCTAGCTTACGGCACGCTGCTTTGCGTCTAAGCCTCAGGAGCGGTTGATAATTTTTACCTATCAAATAGGAGTGCTATATAAGCGCTTAAGTGCTGACTACAAACTTTTTTTGAGACTGATAACGCTATAAAATAATGCAAAAATGTATTGATTTTAACAGATAGTTAAAATTAAAGTTGCTCTTTCTTTGCACATCAACTTTACAGGAACTATTCGTGACTAAACTAATTTGAATCTCAGTTATACAAGTCTTGGCTTACAAAACATACTTTTCTTACTTTTCCTACATCAGCAAATCCGCAAGCTTTACATTTTGTTGAAAAAAAAATTTTATTTATACTTGAAATTACTGGCAATTAAAGTTATATTTAACTTCGTCAGTAGGCAATCTCAACAACTGAAGATTGTTAAAAATGAGATTGTGCCTAGAGCCAAATGCTTCTGATGAAAGCATATTTTATAGCTAGTACGCACTCATTTGACCAGTGTTTTGTAGTTCTCAAAAATTGAAGTATAAACAGGGTTAAAATAAATATGCAAGTTTGTGCATTTACCAAAATCAGTAAAAACGGCAGGCAAGATCGTAAACCAAACAGCTCTTGTGAATTTGATTGAGTAAGTAAAATGAGCATCACTCGAAGCACTTACTACTACATGACGGCGGAAATAAAGCTACCCTTCGGGTATGCCTTCGGCACGCCTGACGGCGTTAGCGCAGCTCCTCCGTTAGGAGGCACAGCAGTCGCCTGCTCCGGGAAACCCTACCAAGAGCGCTGCTTCACCATTACAAACCAGCTTTCATTGTTACGGTATAAGTCTTTTGACTTTTGAATGCGTGACTTTTGACTTCCGCCCTGCGGTACTAGCCAGTAACTTCATCAGTCAAACCACATGAGACATATCTTGAAATTCTAGATCAATCCAAGGCTTGTATACGCGAAGGGAGCGCAAAGCGCTCACATAGTGGATGGAGTAAGATTGCAAAAATACTTGAATTGTCTTGTTGAGCGCGCCTACTGTGGAGGCACGCTAGTACAATAGTAGCATTATGTTTAAAGCAATCAAAATCAATTTGAATTTGTTAAAAGATAGCCGATGCTATGAAGCTAAGATATTCATATCAAATTTCATTTTTGGCTCCAATTTCGTAAGGAACTACGGCTAGGAAAGTTGTATGGAGACTAAAGGCTATCAAGAAGAAATAGATATTCAAAAATATTGGCTTGTTCTGAAACGGCGTTGGCCAATTGTGGCAGGAGTTGTTCTAGCTTCCATAGGATTAACGACGTTTGCGGTGTTCCTGCAAAAACCTGAATATCAGGCGAGTGGAATGCTTCTTTTTAAATCAGATCGAACCTCATCGCTTACAAAAGTAGGAGAAAAGATAGGGGATCTTGAATCCTTAATGCGCGAGGGGAATCCGCTAGAAACGCAAGCTGTCATCTTGGAATCTCAGCCGATTTTAGAAGAAGTCATCAAGACCCTAGGGTTAAAAGATAAAAAAGGGAATACTCTTGAGCCAGAGTCACTAAAAATCAAGGTTGAACCAATTGTAGGCACAGACGTACTGAAGGTTTCCTACACTTCAGAAAACCCTGAATTGGCGGCATCAGTAGTCAATCAGGTGATGAAAACCTATGTTGCAAACAACATTCAGTCCAATCGAGTTCAAGTCTTTGCCGCAGGTGAATTTATTAAAAAGCAATTGCCACACGCTCGGGCAGAATTAGATCGCTCAGCAGAAGCATTACGTCAGTTTAAAATTCAGTATAAAATCATCCAGCTTCCAGAAGAGGCGAGCGCTGCTGTTCAAAATCTTGGTCAGATAGATCAGGAAATAAATCAAGCGCGGGCTGCGCTAGCAGATGTGAGCGCTCAGGAAGCAAAAATGAACAGTCAATTAAATTTGGCTGGAGATCAGGCTGTGGAAGTGACTTCCATAAGTCAGATACCTGGTGTACAAGAAGTCTTAGGCGAGTTACAAAAGGTGCAAACTAAGCTAGCAAATGAAAAAGCACGCTACACCAGTGAACATCCAGACATTGCTGAGTTAAAAAATCAAGAAGTCACTTTAAATGCTTTATTACAGGAACGGATTGAGCAGGTTTTAGGAACTAAAGGAATAAAGCAGGTTTTAGGAACTCAACAAAACGTTCCCCCTGGTAAATTACAGGTAGGGAAAATTAAGGAAAATCTGACAAGCGAATTTGCAAGAATACAAGCGCAACGCCAAGGTTTGGAAAGCAAAATAGAAGCTTTGTCTAACATCCAAGCCAGTTATAAGCAAAGGCTTGCGATGATGCCAAATTTGGAGAAAAAGCAAGGAGATTTTGAGCGAAAGTTATCTATCTCGAAAAAGAACTATGAAAACCTTGTGACCAGACTACAGGAAATCGAAGTCGCAGAAAAGCAAACCGTTGGCAATGCTAAAGAGATTCAACCTGCCAAGGTTCCCAAAAAACCAGTTCTCTCCAAACTCGTACTGCTTTTAGCAGGAGGTGGCGTATTTGTTGGGTTGCTGCTTGGTGTTGCTGCTGCATTCTTTGTAGATCTAGTAGACAGATCGTTGAAAACAGTTAAGGAAGCCGAGACATTTTTTGGGTATACAATGCTTGGGCTAATTCCCAAGTTTGAATCCAATAGCACATCTGCTCCTACGAAATTGATGTCAGAAGGAGTCTCTGCTCGAGTTATTGTCGCAACTTCTCCTCGCTCGGTGATTCATGAAGCTTATCAAATGCTTCAGGCAAACCTCAAGTTCATTAGCCATAAAAAAGTTCGCACAATTGTGGTAACGAGTTCTGTAGCTGGGGAAGGGAAATCAGAAGTTTCTGCTAATTTAGCTGCGGTACTGGCTCAAGCGGGACGACGAGTTCTGCTAGTCGATGCAGATATGCGTAAACCAACGCAACATCATTTGTGGGGTGTGATCAACTCAGTCGGTTTAAGTAACATCATTGTTTGTCAGGCTGAATTTCCACAAGGTGTGCAAACAGTTACACAACACCTGTCTGTCCTTACAGCTGGAGTCGTACCTCCCAACCCCTTGGCTTTGATTGACTCTGATCGCATGGCTTCTGTGATTAAGATTTTCTCTGACAAATACGACTACATTGTATTTGATACTCCTCCTTTAGTTGGGACAGCTGATGCAGCAGTTTTAGGAAAAATGGCAGATGGAGTTTTGCTAGTCGTTCGACCAGGTGTTGTGGATTCAGCAAGCGCTACCGCAGCAAAATCCCTGCTAGAACGTTCTGACGCTAACATTTTAGGAATGGTTGCCAACGCTGTCAACATGAAGCACGAACCTGACAGCTACTTTTACTATTCCAGCGCTCGAGTGGGACAGAGTGTGGTAGAAACTGAAGTGGGGACTGAACAATGGACGCACAAATAGATCTGACCATAAACAACATCAATTCAAAACTGGTCTCTAAAAAAACTGTCGCATTTAGAGAGCGATCGCACTGCATCAGCTGTGAGTCCTCCAAGCTATATCCCGTTTGGCAGGGGCGATTTACTGATCAACCCACTCGCTCTTTTATTGAGAGGTGTCACTACAGCCAAGATGTTATACCCTTGCTAGGAGAGGAAACCTTTTCCTTGGTACGTTGTGAAAACTGTGGCATGGTTTTCCACCAGCGGATTCTCACACCAGAATGGTTAAACTTGCTGTATAGCCAGTGGATTAATGATGCCCAAATCGAACACATGGAAGCGGAGTATCAAACAGGTAACGAGCGAGAGATTCTGTTTGAACGTGGGCGACAATGTATGAAGCATCTGTTGCGACTGCAAAAGCTTCTGTTGCCAAATACAACAGAGCGATGTCGCGTTCTAGACTATGGCTGTGGTGATGGATACTTCCTGGCTCTAGCCAAGCTTTTTGGTTTTGGCGCTTACGGGATTGATTTCAGCAGTGTCCGTAACGAAAGAGCGGCAAAAATGGGCATCGCTATTTTCAATAACTTGGAAAGTCTGGAGTCTTATCAGATTGGTAAAATGCATGCTGTAACACTTTTTCAAGTATTAGAGCATCTTGAAGATCCACTAGCAGTCCTAAGCAAAATTGCAAACACAATGGAAGATGGCGGAATTTTAATTGTGGAAGTTCCTGATTGCCGAGGAATTAGCCAACCTCAAAATTTTTCAGAGTTTCATGCTGTTCACCCACTTGAACATATTAATGCCTTTACTCCGATCACCTTAAAGAGACTGTGCGAGCAAGTTGGATTTGTTTCTATTAGACGTATCCCTGCTCAGGTGACAACCAGCTTCCTAGATACCGTCCGAACAGAAGTTAGTCGTTTTATACAGCCAAATCGAACTGCTCAGTATTTTAGGCTGCACAAAAGCTATTGATTCTCGCCTTATATTTTGGGAATCAAAGAATAACGCTTTGAACCTAAGGTTGGAGCCTAGCAACTAGTTTTACTCTTCCAACCCTTGATCCGGGCTGGATGTCGCAGAAACTCAAACGGGGACTCAACAATGGATGCACAAATAGAGTTGAAGGCAAATACAAACCAAGCGAAAGCTTCTACCTTAGATCTGTGGCAACAAATCAAAGAAGATTGGATTGCCCATGGACGGGATTGGAGTAAGCCTGGATTCCGTGCTGTCGCAATTCACCGTTTTGGGGTTTGGCGTAAGAAGATTAAGCCCAAACTCTTACAAGCGCCTTTCAGCCTTTTGTATGGAATGCTATATCGCAAGGTTCGGAATACGTACGGAATTGAACTGCCTTACACTGTCCAGCTTGGTCGCCGTGTGGTGATTCAACATCAAGGAGCAATAGTTATTCACTCACACTGCTGTGTTGGCGACGATTGTATTATACGCCAAGGGGTGACTTTAGGAATGCGTTACCTAGATCGTCCGATGGATGCGCCCAAGCTAGGTAAACGTGTCGATGTTGGTGCTGGCGCACAGATATTAGGCAACGTCACCATTGGAGATAACGCAAGCATCGGTGCTAATGCTGTGGTTCTGTCCGATGTTCCAGCAGGAGCAACGGCAGTTGGGATACCTGCAAGAATCATTCCTTCTTCAAAAGTCTGATAACAATGCTGTTGTATTGAGGTAACAATGCCATGTCAGTTAGCCAGTTCGTGGCTTCGTGTATTAATGTTGTGCTGTTAGTTAGCGCATCAGGTCTATTTATTGTTTGTCTATTTTTTCTCATTGAATGTACTGCGGCTTTGTTTGCGAAAGCTTCGACTCCTGGAGCTGACCGCAAAAATGCTAAAGTCACTGTCTTAGTGCCAGCACACAATGAAGAGATTGTCATCGGTTCAACTCTCAAAACACTGATCCCTGCATTAAAAGAACAAGACCGTTTGGTTGTGATTGCTGACAATTGTAGTGATGCGACAGCTCAGATTGCTCGTACAATGGGTGCGACAGTGATCGAGCGTCAGAACCTCGAGCAAAGAGGCAAGGGATACGCCTTAGACTATGGCTTACAGTTTATCGAGTCAGATCCTCCTGATGTGGTTGTGATTGTTGATGCTGACTGTACAGTTTATCCAGGTGCAATTGAGCAGCTAACTCAGTGTGCGATCGCCACACTCAGACCTGTCCAAGCAACCTACTTGATGCTCAGACCCAAAAACTCTCAATCGTCAAAAGACTTCGTTTCCCAATTTTCCAACATCGTTAGGAATCTGGTTCGTCCCCATGGATTAGCCCGCTTGGGAATGTCCTGCCCGTTGCTTGGCACAGGTATGGCTTTCCCTTGGTCGGTCATTCGATCAGTAAGTTTAGCCAACGGTCACCTCCTTGAAGATTTGAAACTAGGCTTGGATTTGACTATAGCCGGACACAGACCAGTGTTTTGCCCAGAAGCAAAAGTCACTGGCTATTTGCCGCAGCAGTCGCAGGCTGCTAAAAGTCAGAGAACCCGTTGGGAACATGGTCATTTACAAATTATGCAGACTTATGTCCCTACCCTGCTTAAACAAGCAGTTTATCAAAAAAGGTTCGACTTGTTGGTGAACATTCTGGATTTGTGTGTGCCACCTTTATCTCTGCTTGTTGTTCTTTGGTTAGGACTGATGGCAGTGACTTTGCTGTTTGCAGTCTTGGCAGTCTCATGGATACCAGCAGCTATTGTAGCTACAGCAGGGCTTTGTTTCCTCATGGCAATTATGACAGCTTGGGCTAAATTCGCTCGTCAAGACCTTCCTCTGTTGCAACTTTTAACTGTTCCTTTTTATGTTCTCTGGAAAATTCCAGTTTATCTCAAGTTTTTAGTGAAGCCTCAAAGCGTATGGGTTCGTACCCAAAGGGACTCAGTTAATCCTGCTGATTCTTAATGGAGATATTGCAATTCGAGATTCAAGCAAAAGGTTATGAACAAAATTCAACAACCATCGACCCAAAAGAATACGATTTTGCTAGTAAACGCAGTTCCGCTTCGGGAACTAAACGGTCAATGGGGCTTGGATGACCAAACCTGCGAAGGTTTGATTCGCTGGGCAGAGAATTTTGAGCGAGTTCTTATGGCTGGTCCTGCGTTACCAGAACACATAGCTGTAAAACAAGATTCTTCAACTGCCGCAACCACATGGCAACCAATTGCAAGTTTACCATGTGCAGATCGGCTGGAATTAGTAACACTACCATATGCATACAAAGTACAAGACTTTATAAAGACGTATACAGCTACACGCCAATTGTTGAAACAAAAGATCCAGAAGACCCAGTATCTTTGTTTTAGCCTTACTGGGCTGATTGGAGATTGGGGAGGGATCGCTTGTTTGGAAGCTATTAAGCTTAAACGACCTTATGCTGTCTGGTTTGATTACGTTAATTATGAGGTCATCCGTCGAACGTTGCAAAGTCTGCCTCTCAAGCGCCGGATTAAAGAGGTTTTGACCTTACCATTGATGAAACGCTACCAACAATACTTGATTCGTCAAAGTAATTTAGGACTTTTTCAAGGACAAGATTGCTATTCGGCATATTCACCTTTTTGCAAACAGCCTCATTGCGTTTACGATGTTCACACAAAAAAGTCTGATCAGATTGACGAACCAAGCATAGACCTCAAAATCGAGTCACTATTGTGTGGTGGACCTTTACTGATTTGCTATGCGGGACGAGCAGCAGACATGAAAGGTCCGCTCGATTGGCTGCATGCTGTGGATCGGGTTTGCAAAACTGGCGTTGATGTCCAAGCGACTTGGCTTGGAGATGGACCGCTTCTACCAAAGATGAAGTCGTTGGCTCAAGAGTTGGGCATTGCTGATCGTGTCCATTTAGTCGGATTTGTTAGTGACCGAAGCAAAATTTTACAAACGATCCGAGAAAGTCATATCTTCCTCTTTTGCCATAAAACACCAGAATCGCCTCGGTGTCTAGTTGAGTCAATAGTCTCCGGTTGTCCTATTGTCGGTTATGGCAGTTCTTATCCCCAAGGGCTTGTCTCACAACATGGAGGTGGTGTATTCGCGCCAATGAACGACTGGCAAAAACTAGCTGATTTAGTCATTGAACTTAATTCAGACCGAGCAAGATTGAGTGAGTTCGTTCGAGCGGCTGCACTGTCTGGTCAGTTTTTTGATGAAGAAACTGTTTATCAACAGCGAAGTGACTTTATAAAGAAATATTTGACATGATTCACTTTTTAGATGTTTATCATCCTAAGTTACTGGTATTCAAAAACTAAGACTAAATTTCATATAGAGACATACAGTTGTGAGTAAATCTCTTAGATTTGCCGAGAAAGCTTTTATCATTTTAGGCTTAAGTTTCTTTTCAGGAGTATTTGGTGTACACGCTTTGGGTGCTGTGCTTCCAAAATTCGTTGTCACATTAGTGAGATTCTCTGTTTGGGGAATGTCAACAATTCTCGTTTGTCTGTTCTGGAAAAGTACGATAATTACAGCCAGCCGAAATAAATTACTGTGTCTATTAACGGTATTAGCCCTGGTATCATTTCTATGGTCAGAATATCCAGACTTTACATTATTTAATGCCAGAGATGTCTTGATGATGACCTCTTTTGGCTTATATTTTGCCACACGATTTAGCTTGAAAGAACAGGTACAACTTGTTGCCTGTACTTTCTTTATAGGGAGTTTATTGAGTACAATTCTTGCCCTTGGATTACCTTCCATTGGGATACATCAAGCAGATGGAATAGAATCTCATCCAGGAGCATGGAAAGGAGTATACGGACACAAAAATGGTCTTGGCAGCATGATGGTTTTAAGCGCATTAACTTTTCTTGCCTTGCCAAAAGAAAATTCAAATATATATAAGTGGGGTGGTTTGAGCTTGTCGCTGGTCTTGATGCTACTTTCAACTTCAAAAACTTCTCTTGTTCTCTCTATTTTGCTGATATTATTAATGATGTTCTATAAAAACTATCGGTGGCAGGGAAAGATAAGCGTAATTTTCATAGATATTGGAATTCTGATTCTGGGATGTGTTGCTCTACTTATTTTCACTTATTGGGTAGAACTGTTAACTGGTTTAGGAAGAGACCCCACTTTAACTGGACGGACGCCCCTGTGGGGTGCTGCACTAGCTAGATTAATGGAAAGACCATTGTTGGGTTATGGTTATGCTGCATTCTGGGCACCGAAAAGTAAGTATGCAATTGAAGCAGGTAATGCAATAGGGTCTGGTTGGGTTCCACCTCACGCTCACAATGGCTTAATTGATTTACTACTTGATGTTGGCTTCATTGGTTTATCATTTTTTTTAATGAGTTATTTCACAACCTTTGCTCAGGCATTGAAACGAGCTTATGCAACTAGAAATCCAGAAGACCTTTGGCCATTAGCTTATCTCTCGTTTTTGGCAATGAATAATGTGACAGAGAGTTATTTGATGCATTTAGCAAACGTGTATTGGGTTTTGTTTATAACAGTTGTTTTTACTATAAATCAGAAAAACAAATTCAAGAAAATAACATCTTAAGGAAGAAAAGCTGTTTGCGTGTTAGTTAAAACTGTGTACAACATAAATCAATACTATAGGAGGTATGGCTTTGCAATCTATTGGAGTTGTTGTCATCGGACGTAACGAAGGGAATCGTCTCCGTCAGTGCTTGCTATCAGTAATAGGAGAAGGGAGAAGGGTAGTTTACGTTGATTCTGGCTCAACAGATGGTAGTGTGGCACTAGCGCGCTCCCTTGGTGTCCATGTTGTGGAACTCGATTTGTCTATTAAATTCACTGCAGCCCGTGCCAGGAATGCAGGGTTTGAATACCTATTGCAAGTACAACCAGAGTTGGAATTGATCCAGTTTGTCGATGGAGACTGTCGGGTTGTAGAGGGATGGTTGGAACGTGCCGTGCGTGAATTAGTTGCTCAACCTGAGGTTGTCGTAGTGTGTGGTCGGCGTCGGGAAGAATTCCCAGATAACTCTATTTATAATCGGCTGTTCGACATCGAGTGGAATACTGCTATAGGTGAAGCAAAGTCCTGTGGTGGTGACTCGATGATGAAGGTGAGTGCATTCAAAAACGTGGGAGGGTTCAATCCAAAATTGATTGCAGGAGAAGAACCAGAATTGTGTTTGCGACTGCGTCGGGCTGGTGGCAAAATTTTACGTATCGATGCAGAGATGACATTGCACGATGCGCAAATGACCCGTTTTGGTCAATGGTGGAAGCGCTCAATTCGCAGTGGTTATGCTTTTACTGAGGGGGCTTGGCTATACGGTCGCACTCCCGATCGGCATTGGGTGAGAGAGAGTAACAGGATTTGGTTGTGGGCTGCGGTTTTGCCTTTGTTGGCGGTTGTTGGTCTATTGCCAACTCGGGGGCTAAGCATACTGTTACTGTTAATTCCTCATACTTTGGTAGCTTACCGACTGTATCGTCGTACACTGCGTAGAGGTTTTCAGCAAAAGGATGCTATTGTCTACGCCCTGTTTTGTGCGATAGAGAAATACCCACAATTGCTGGGTAAAATTGAATTTTACATCTTTAGGCTATTGAAACGACAGCGCAGCATAGTGGAGTACAAAGGTGCAGCTTCAACCAGTTGAGACAACCTTTCTTTTGTATGTAGTAAGCGCTTGAGCCTTGACTACAAACTATCTCAACCTATCAAAATCAATGCAATGAATCACTAATTGACAAAACACTATAACGGAGAGTAAAAAATATCAATGGTAACAAAACTAAAATCAGCAGTCATTGGCACAGGGGCTATCTCCAAAGAACATCTCAGTTTTCTTTCCAAATCTGAGCGCGCACATTTAGCCAGTGTTTGTGACCTTTCAAAAGTCGCTGCTAGGTATGCAGCCCGAAGGTTTGGTGCCGATTCGACTTACACCGACTATCGTCAGATGCTGGATGAAGTGAAGCCTGACGTTGTACACATTCTCACTCCGCCGCATACCCACAAGCGGATTGCAAAGGACTGTCTGGAAGCAGGTGTACACGTGTTCTGTGAAAAGCCGATTACACCCACCTACGATGAGTTTCAAGAACTAAGGACGTTTGCGCAGTCTCACAACCGCTGGTTGATTGAAAACCAGAATTACTGTTTTAACGAACCAATTCTTGCTATTGAGAAATTAATTGCAGATGGTATTCTGGGTGAAGTGCAGGAAGTTGAAGTCCGGATAGCGCTTCCAGTTCGCGATGGTGGGGCCTTCGCAGACGAAAACTTGCCTAATCCTATCCATAAAATGCCCGCAGGCGTTGTTCATGATTTCATTACACACTTATGTTCCATGACGGTGCGGTTCATACCAGATTTTGAACGCGTGAGTGCTGCATGGAGTAATCACGGTGGTGGAGACTTGTTCCGATATGATGACCTTGATGCGATCGTCATTGGAGGCTCAGCACACGCTCGGATTCGATTCAGTTGTCACACACCACCCAAAGCTTTTGCCGTTACGGTGCGAGGTTCAAAAGGTTATGCAGAAACTGATTTGTTTCAGCCGCATTTACGTTGTGTCATACCTCGTGCTGGAGAACTGCTATCTCCGCTGATTAATCATTTTCTGAACGGATGCGATTTGGTTGGGGCATCATTTACCAACTTTCGCCGCAAGATTATGCAACAAACGACATATGAAGGTATGCATCGCCTTTTAGACAAAACCTATGAAGGACTCATCGAAGGCAAAGCGCCACCAATCAGTTTTGAAGATATGGAGCGTACACATCAATTAGTTAATGCTTTACTATTGGAGGCTAATCGAGTATGAAGTTATTAATAACAGGAGCATCCGGTTTTCTGGGACAGTATGTTGTTGCAGAAGCACTGCGACGAGGACATAAAGTGCGTGCGGTTGTACGACCATCCAGTAATGAAAAGCGTATACCTTGGCACAGCCACCCAAGTGTGGAACTCGTCCGTATCGATTTGCGGCGCAAGGATGGTATTGCTGATGCTGTGCGGGGTGTGGATGCAGTGCTCCATTTGGCAGCCGTCAAAGATGGTGACTTTTACTCACGATTTGCTGGTACAGTCATTGCCACTGAAAACTTGCTCGATGCCATGATTGAGGCTAATGTGTTCAGGCTGGTTGATATCAGCAGCTTCTCGGTATACAACTATTCATCCGGCAAAACAATTACTGAAGACACACCGCTTGAAGACCATCCTCTTGAACGGGATGAATACGCTCAAGTCAAGCTGCTTCAGGAAGAACTTGTTCGCGAGTTTGAGCAGAATTATGCGGCATCGGTGACGTATATTCGCCCTGGAATGATCTATGGACGAGACTGCCTTTGGAATACCATTCTTGGGGCTAAATTGATCGGCAATTTATGGTTGAAAGTCGGCGGTCACGCACAAATGCCATTGACATATATTGAAAACTGTGCTGATGCAATTATCAGTGCTGCCGAGCGTGAAGAGGCAATTGGTCAAACTTTGAATATCGTCGATGACAACTTGCCAACTCAGAAAGTCTATGCCCAAAAACTGGCTCAACGCCTAGACTCTCTGCCCCGCACGATTCCCGTCAGTTTGTGGTTCTTGTACTTACTAGCCTGGATTTTCTGGACTTACAACCAACGAGTACTGAAGGGGCAGGCAAGGCTACCTGGTATATTTATCCCAAGGGCAATAGATGCCAGGTTTAAGCCGTTTCGCTACAGTAATGCTCGTGCAAAAAAAGTTTTGAACTGGAGTCCCAGGTATTCACTTGATACCGCACTTGAGCGCTCTTGTAGCAATGCCGAACTGTTGGAAGTACCTGTGCCGACACCCTCGTTGCAACCTTTAGGAGGCTGAAGAGAATGCGGATTGCTTACCTAACTGGTGAATATCCTAGAGCAACGGACACTTTCATTCAACGAGAGGTCACAACGTTGCGAGAAATGGGTGTGGACGTACACACATTCTCTGTTCGCCGAACAGGGGATGAACACATGGTTGGGACAGAACAGAAGCTAGAGCGCGATCGCACTTTCTATATTCTTCCTCCCAATCCCATAAACTTAATACTGGCGCACCTGAGTTTATTGCTTGCTTTCCCAAAAAGATACTTACAAGCAATCAAGCTGGCATGGTCAACGAGCCAACCTGGGTTGCGAGGTGCGCTGTTTCAAATCTTCTACTTTTTGGAAGCAGGTATCCTTGCCAAACAAATCAAAAAAAGGCAAATCGTACATTTGCACAACCACATTGTAGAAGCGAGCGGTACCGTTGCAATGCTTGCCGCCGAAATGGGCGGTTTTACATATAGCTTCACCTTGCACGGTCCCTACATCTTCTTCCGTCCACATCAATGGCGACTTGATGAGAAAATCAAGCGATCGCTGTTTGTGTGTTGTATCAGCCACTATGCTCGCAGTCAGGGAATGATATTTGCACCCACCGACAAGTGGAATCGAATGCATATCATTCATTGTGGTATCGACCCAGCGTTATTTGATGTCGTTTCCCATAACGAGTCAGGAAAACGCTTGCTTTTTGTGGGACGACTGGCTGCGGCGAAAGGCTTGCCTATTTTGCTCGAAAGTCTTGTGGCTTTGAGGCGATTCCAGCCGGACATTCTATTAACAGTCGTTGGTGATGGTCCAGATCGTTCAAAGTTAGAACAAATGACTGCTCAGTTGGGATTGAGCCAGAATGTCAATTTCGTCGGCTATAAATCCCAAGCTGAAGTACGCAACTATTTGCAGCAAACCGATATTTTCGTGATGTCCAGCTTTGCTGAAGGAATACCAGTCGTGCTGATGGAAGCAATGGCGGCTGGTGTACCTGTCGTAGCCACCCAAATTGCTGGCGTGAGTGAGTTAGTAGAACATGGTGTCAATGGCTACCTAGTTCCACCCGGAGACGCTGATTCTCTAGCGCAAAGTATCGAAATATTACTGAAGAATCATCAACTTCGAGCAGCATTTGGCACAGCAGGTCGAGCCAAAGTCGAGAAGGAATTTAACATACACCATGAAGTTGCACGGTTACATAAGCTAATGAAGAGCGCTTTGCAAGGTCATATTGAACCCATTCGTCCCAATTATTTAGAAGAACAAGTTCACTTGACCGAATCTGAGCAGCAACTCAAGTTAAAGCAGAATTTAATACTTACAAAATCAAAGGGGGGTTTGTACATATGAGATATCATATTGCACTACACCGTCCTATAGATATTGACGGCATTACTGAAGATGCTAAGGCACATAAATGTCCTCAACACTTAATGTGGATGCTTCGTCAAAGACTAAAAGCCACTGTGCATGAGCCAAACTTAAATTCATCGTCACCACTAGACAAGATTCGATCTAAAATATCGGGGCAACCTGAATACTGGGAACTAGCTCGAAGTTTATCTTCTCAGCTTGGAGAGAATGACGTCATTTTTTGCTTAAGTGAAGCAGCAGGTATTGAGATTGCTACAGTTTGTGGTGCTAAGAAAAATCGTCCCAAAATAGCTGTCTTTTTCCACAACATTATTCGACCTCGCGGACGTTTAGCACTAAAGCTATTCGGTCTTGCGGATAAAATTGACTTATTCTTTGCCTGTTCTGGTTCTCAAGTTAACTTCCTTCGTTCTTACCTAAATCTGCCTGAGTCTCGAGTTTCCTTTGTTTGGGCTCATATAGATACTCACTTCTTCACACCTGGACCGACCTCTTCTAACAAATTACGTCCTGTGATTGCGAGTGTAGGTTTGGAAAAGCGAGATTACCAAACCCTTGCGAAAGCAACTGCAGACTTGGATGTTGATGTGAAGATTAGCGGCTTTTCACAAGATGCATCTGTACTAGCGCGGACATTTCCAAAACAGATGCCAAACAATATGTCACGTCGATTTTACGAGTGGCCAGACCTTGTTCAGCTTTACCGTGATGCTGATGTTGTTGTCATTAGTCTTATTCAAAGTCAATGCGGTGCTGGGTTACAAGCTTTAATGGAAGCAATGGCTTGTCGGCGACCTGTAATAGTCACCCGAACCGATGGACTGATAGATTATCTGTTATATCCAGGCAGTGTTACGACTGTAAACCCAGGAGATGCTAATGAATTGCGGCAGGCAATTATTCATTTATTAAATAATGCCCAAGAAGCTGAAAAACAAGCCCAAATAGGTTACGAGGTAGCATTGAAACGATATAACACCGAACAGTTTGTCGAAGTAATAGCAACAAAACTAGAATCTCTGAATCTTAATAATTACCCCCCGGCACTCTCCTCCCCGCAAGGCATCGGAGGGACTACAATTCAGTTGAATTAAGCTCAACTTCATAGAGAAATGGTATAAGTCATCAACGGAACTTGATATTATCTGATGACGCATCATTTCCTCTATGGAGAGTATTATACCATCTATTAGTTTGAAAAATTATGAAATCTGTAAAACAACTTGCCATCCGTGGTGCAATTTGGACGATTCTTGGTTTCGGAGGTATTCAAATTTTACGGTTTGGCAATAATCTAATTCTAACTCGCTTGTTGGAACCAGAGTATTTTGGTTTGATGGCTTTGGTCACGACGATTAGAGTTGGTCTGGAACTATTTTCAGACGTTGGTATTGGTCAAAATATAATCAACAGTAAACGAGGCGATGAACCTACTTTCTTAAATACTGCTTGGAGTATACAAGCAATTCGTGGAGTAGTGATTTGGTTTCTTTGCATACTTATTGCCTATCCAATTGCAAATTTCTACAATGACGTGCGCCTTTGGTGGCTAATTCCTATTGTTACACTGTCCTCAGTTATTGATGGATTTAGCTGTACTAGTGTACATACTCTCCATCGCCGGATGGTTTTGGGTAAGCTTTCCTTGTATGAACTGATCATGCAAGCAAGTTTTTTGTCTACCTTAATTCTCTTGGTTTGGTTTTATCCAAATATTTGGTCTTTAGCTATTGCACCGGTGATAGGAGCAATATACAAACTAGTCAGCAGCTATTGGTTAATCCCAAAATACTCCAACCGCTTTCAATGGGAACCGAAAGCCGTGAAAGAAATTTTATCCTTTGGTAAGTGGATGTTCGTTGCATCCACGCTCATGTTTGCGGCAGAACAAACTGACCGCTTGGTTTTGGGTAAGATTCTGTCATTGGAAATGCTAGGTGTCTACACAGTCGCTTATACCTTGGCAAGCATACCCCGAGAAGTTATTAAACAACTTAGCTATAAAGTCATTTTTCCTGCAATTTCCCACCAATCTGACTTGCCAAGACCAACATTGCGAGCGAAAATTATCCGTCAACGCTGGCTGATGCTATTTACCTGTGCGATCGTATTAGCTGGTCTAGTCACTGTTGGTGATTTAGTTGTTGGAATATTGTACGACAAAAGGTATGCTGCAGCTATCTGGATGATGCCAATATTATGCAGTGGTATTTGGTTTTCGCTGCTCTTCTATACTATTAGCCCTGCTTTATTAGCAATTAGCAAACCCTTATACTCAGCTCAAAGTAATTTCGCTCGATTTGGAATAATTGCTCTGGGTGTACCTTTAGCAAATTACAGTTTTGGTGTATTAGGGGCTATTATTGTGATTGCACTAAGCGATTTGCCTTTGTACATAGTCAACCTTTATGGACTTTGGCAGGAAAAACTCACTTGTTTTGCCCAAGATATTCAAACCACAGCCTTTTTTATCGCGGTACTTGCTCTATTTTTAGCCATTCGGAATTATCTAGGTTTTGGGCTACCAATTCAAACACTATTTTAGGTAAATACAAAAGCTGCTGTCTTGGTTTAGCAATAAAAATCATGACAGCACTACATTTATTGAAGAGGTAATAATATGCGTCGTTGGCTATTGACAATCTTGAGCATTGTCAGTGTGTTTGTTGTTGTCGTAGTAGGAGTAATAGGCAAAGGAGGCTCTAGTCAGGCGGTGTTTAGCGCAGGCAAAAACGCTACTAAACCAGTTTTGATTGCACAAAATTCTTATCCTACCCGGATCATGCCCCTAGGCGACTCGATTACTGCAGGACACGAAAATCAAAACGGCTACCGTCGCTTACTTTGGTTTTATTTACGCAATGCAGGTTATAACGTCGATTTTGTTGGGTCAACCCAATTCAATTGTAACGGACGTACACCTCTGTCAGACTTTGATCTAGACAATGAGGGTCATTGTGGTTGGCGAGCAGATCAGATACTAGAGCGTATTGACGAATGGGCGAGCAACACTCGACCAGACGTAGCGCTGATTCATATTGGAACCAATGATCTTGGACAGGAACAAAGCCCAGAGAGCACAATCGAGGATATACGTGAGATCATTCAAAAGTTTCGTAACTATAACCCATATGTGAAGATACTACTCGCTCAAATCATTGGGTGTGGGTACCGGGAGCGAATTGAACAGTTCAATGCGCTTATTCCAAACCTTGCAAGCCAAACATATACATCACAATCACCTGTCATTGTCGTGGATCAGTACAATGGTTTCGATGCAACGTGGGGCGTTGATACTTTCGATGGCTGCCATCCTAATGATACTGGTGAATGGAAGGTGGCTACCCGTTGGTTTGATGCTCTCAAACAGGTGCTTTAAATCGTAAAAAATACATTCGCTGACAGAAAATTGAGCAACTAAATCAAAGCCGAAAGCGCAATTGCTCACAGCAAAAATCAGGGCTTGTTGAGAATAAGTAAACCAACAAGCTCAAACATGTCCTTAAGTGACATTCAAGCCAGGAGGACTGCGACCAGCAATAGACAAAATTAGGACTGACACCAGTTTCCTGTAAAGTGTGCATTGCTCACCAATATATCAAATGTCGATCACGTAGGCTTTTCTGGGCAAGGCACAGCCTACGATTTCTCGTCTAATCATAGAATAAGCGCTGTACGCCAGGAAATACCAAATATGGGGTATGAATTTCAAACGTCCCAACCTGATTTTTCGATCATCTTGAGGGCGATTGCCTTCTCCTAACGGAGACGCTCCGCGAACGGCACTGGGCTTTGCCCAATCGCGCATAACACAGACGCAATCATGCCTATCGCCACCCATCTAACGGTAATTGTCAAAAGCCTGGAACGACCAAATGTTCTTCATACATATGATGTCTCATTTGTACAGTGCATAAATCGTAATTAAGCGAATTCTTGAATATTGCTTTTCAACATCTAGTTTTGTTGAACTCATAGCTTGAACCTAGACTTTGTCGGTATTCTAGCGTTTTTCTTTCTAAGATTAGACTTTAAAATTTAACCTCTCAGCTAGTACAACTACAGACAAGTAGTTGAAGATTGAATAAAAGGACATTGATTATTTAGTAAAATTACTGATAAATTTGATAATATATCAAACAAGATATGAAGAAAAAATACTCAAGATGTAAAAGCTAGTTGGTACTTTTTTCTTTGAACTTCAACGACCTACTTAGGTCGATAGAATTATCAACAAAACCTGAGTTCGATATAAGGAAAACGGTTGCAAGATTTGCAGGACAAGGGTTAAAGCTCATTTAACAGATCGAAAAACCCTCCGGTTTATTGACAATTAAGCAAAGATATTGAGAATTCTCTTTCTATTCTCAATATTTTTTGCTTGTTGAGAATCAAAAGCCTAGCTTTGTTTTCGCCCAAACTTTCACGAGGTAAGGATTTGAAGCCATTTTCTTACGTCGAGTTCAGGTCAACCAAACAATTATTTATTGCTTAACACTCATGATAGAAAAGATTACTCATTGCCATCAAATTCTAGCGATAATTATATCGAAAGATTTTTACAAGCCAGGAATTCACTTCTTTACCCCTGACGAATTTTCTCAGCAAATAGCTTATATGAGTCATCCAAAGGGGAAAGTGATTCAGCCTCATACCCACAATCCGGTATATCGGGAAGTCATGTATACGCAAGAGGTTTTATTTCTCAAAAAAGGCAAGCTACGGGTAGATTTTTATGACAACGAACAGCAATATCTAGAAAGCAGAATTTTGGAAAGTGGAGACGTCATCCTCTTAAGTTCTGGCGGTCACGGATTTGAAGTGCTTGAAGAAATTGAGATGATTGAAGTTAAGCAAGGTCCCTACGTTAAGGAACAGGATAAAACAAGGTTTATTGGGATCGCTTCAGAACAAGCAAAAATAATGGAGTTAAACAAGGTTTGACAATGCCTATTCCTGTAAACGAACCACTCTTGAATGGTAACGAGAAGAAATACTTAAACCAGTGTATTGATACGGGATGGATTTCTTCTGAAGGATCATTTGTCGAACAACTTGAACAGAAATTTGCTGCCCGTGTTGGACGCAAATATGGCATTGCTGTCAGTAATGGTTCAGTTGCTCTTGATGCAGCAGTAGCAGCATTGGAAATTGGCAAAGGAGATGAAGTTATTTTGCCTACTTTCACAATTATCTCCTGTGCTGCTGCTATTGTCCGCGCTGGTGCAATTCCGGTTGTTGTAGATTGCGATCGCAACACTTGGAATATGGATGTTAGCCAAATTGAGGCAAAGATAACATCTAGAACGAAAGCGATTATGGTTGTCCACATCTACGGTTTACCTGTAAATATGGAACCAGTTTTAGCCTTGGCAGACAAGTATGGTTTATCTGTCATAGAAGACGCAGCTGAAGTGCATGGTCAAACCTATAAAGGTATTCCTTGTGGTAGCTTTGGCAACATCAGTACATTCAGCTTTTACCCAAACAAACATATCACTACGGGTGAAGGTGGAATGCTGGTCACAGATGATGAACACTTAGCACAAAGGTGTCGTTCGTTGCGGAATTTGTGCTTCCAACCTCAGAAACGGTTCGTGCATGAAGAATTGGGTTGGAATATGCGAATGAGTAATCTACAAGCAGCGATTGGAGTTGCTCAGTTAGAGCGCTTGGATGAATTCATAGCACGTAAGCGACGAATGGGGCAAGTTTATACAGAGTTACTTGCACACATCCCTACTATACAGTTACCGTTGTTAGAGACTGAATATGCAACAAATATCTACTGGGTTTATGGTTTAGTCCTTTCTGACGAAGTCCCATTTGAGGCTCAAGAAGTGATGCAGCGTCTTGGTCAGAAGAAAATAGGTACTCGTCCTTTCTTTTGGTGTATGCATGAGCAACCTGTGTTGAGAAAGATGGGATTATTTGAGGGAGAATCTTACCCCGTAGCGGAAAGAATCGCTCGTCGGGGTTTTTATATTCCTAGCGGGTTGGCACTGACGGATGAACAAATTGAACAAGTGGTACTGGCAGTTAAGGAAATATTGAAATGAATATTTTTAACAACTATGCCCGTTATTACGACCTTCTCTACCAAGATAAGGATTATGTTGGAGAAACCCAGTTTATTGAGCAGTTAGTTAAGACATATGCGCCAAAGACTGAGAAAATCCTGGACTTGGGTTGTGGCACAGGTATCCACGCAACTCTGTTGGCAAAGCAAGGTTATCAAGTTCAAGGAGTGGATATCAGTCAGGAGATGCTACAAAAAGCTAGCGATCGCCTCTCCCATCTTCCACCAGATTTAGTCTCTAGGCTGAAATTTACTCATGGAGATGTCCGTACAGTAAGGCTAAATCAGACTTTTGATGTTGTCTTGTCACTGTTTCATGTCGTTAGCTACCAGACATTGAACGAGGATTTGCTAGCAACTTTTGCTACAGTCAAAGAGCATTTGAAGCCTGGGGGAATTTTTATCTTTGATGTCTGGTATGGACCGGCAGTAGCGATCGCCCCACAACCAGAGTTAAACGTTTAGAAGATGAGCAAATTCTCGTAACTAGAATTGCACAACCAGTTATGCACAAGAATGAAAATTGGGTAGATGTAAATTATCAAGTTTTCATTAGAGATAAAAGTAGCAACGCTGTTGAAGAGTTACAAGAAACTCATCGAATGCGCTACTTATTTAAACCAGAAATTGAGTTGCTACTGCGGGAATTTCAGATACAGGTTGTTGCTTTTCGTGAATGGATAACTAATCGGGAGGCAGGTTTTGATACCTGGGGAGTTTACTTTATTGGCAGAACCTGAATGAAAGTTGCTTCAAGAACGGTGTGGGTTGTGGGGTTTACGCCTCAGTGTGCGCCCTCAATGAATTGAGGGGATTTTATCAGCAATAAAATTTTGTTTTCCCTATTAATAAATGAGCTGGCTTGTACTATTTGGATGTAGGTATCAAGCAGTAACTTGGCAAGCGAGGGCGGCGGCGTTTATAACGACGGTGCCCTATCGCTAATGTTTAGTACCATCACCCGCAACCAAGGCAGCAATGGTGGTGGTGTGTTTAATGATGCTTCGGGTACAGCCATGGGGAACACGATGAGCGCTGGTAACCTGGGAAGTTCTGGCGGTATCAACCCGGATGTGTCAGCGGTGGTAGAGCTGATATCGGGGCGTTTGAATTGACCTTTGGCTAATGAATTTTCGCGGATGGCGCAACACATTGGCTGATTGATCTGGTTGAAAACGCCCCAAAGGAGCGATCGCCGTTCAACCCTAATCAGCAATTCGGCTGATTTTTCATTCACCAGTACCTCTTGAGTACAAAAAAGCTTATTTGGCGGTATTTGCCCACAAATAGTCTCAACATCAA